>JBDNGW010000446.1:0-3641 GCA_041689735.1 Leeuwenhoekiella sp.
ACCCCGGCATCCAAAAATAAATTTGAAACTTCAGCAATTCGTCTTAAATTTTCAGCCCGATCCCCTTCAGAAAAGCCCAAATTATTGTTTAATCCAGCCCTGATATTATCCCCATCTAAAGAACAGGTGTGAAACTTTTCTTCAAATAATTCTTTCTCTACATAATTTGCCAAGGTAGACTTGCCGGATCCGGAAAGACCCGTAAACCAAATTACTTTGGATTTATGTTTTTTAAGGTTTTGTCTTAAAGAAACAGAGATGTGATATTCTTGTGGAACTATATTATTCATCCAACGTGTTAATTTTAAAATTATTCCTATTATTTAAACCGTAATCCACTTTATACCATAGTCTTTCGTGGAAATAATAAAGCAGCATTTTAGTGACGACTTCAACTAATCCTATTTTTAATCCCATGAGCGGACTCCCTGAAATTAACCATGCTAACAACATAGTATCCGCAGTACCCAGAACTCTCCAGCTAAGAGTCTTAAGAATATGTCGTAGACGACTAATTAATTTTGCGTTTTCTCCTAAGTTGATTTTAAACCAGATGCGCTCATGGAAATAATATAACAACATCTTTGTTACCACCTCGGCACCTCCAATTTTTAGCGCAAAAAAGGGGTCGCCGGAAATTACCCAAGACAATACAACGGTATCCAAAGTACCAATAAAACGCCAGGTAATAGTTTTAGCTATATGTCTTTTATGAGTACCCATAATAATATTGAGATGTGATTTAAAACCCGGGTTAAAACGGTTTACGCGGATTGGGATTTGTGAATTGGTTACTCCGTTATTTTTAACAACAACCAAAAACGCTGAACGCTAAATCGAAAACGACTTAATTAATTAAAGCCGAATTGTTTTGCTCCAACTCCAGATAAATTTGTTTCACGTCCTGTGAAGCTTCTTTTGCAAGGACCAGATTAGCATCTTCGGTTTCTACCAGGATACAGTTTTTAAGTCCGGCGAAGGCAGTGAATTTTTTGGTGCCTATTTGCATATTGCCATTTTCGTCTACAGGATGGCCTTGTTCTTTTAAATAATCGTACACCGCTTCAAAGCTTCCCATATCGCTCCATTGGAAATCGGCTTTTACCACTTTTATTTTGTCGCTTTTCTCCATTACGGCATAATCCACGCTTATGGCCGGGATTTGCAGGGAGGTTTCAAGCTCTAAGGTTCCGTTTTCTGCCTTTTCCCAGGCTTGCAGGGATCTTTGATATACTTTAGGCGAATATTTTTTAAGTTCTTCCAGGTAAATTCCCGCTTTAAAGCAGAACATTCCGCTGTTCCAGAGGAAATTTCTTTCTTTCAAAAATTGTTTAGCCGTTTCCAGATCAGGCTTTTCCCTGAATGTCACAACGTCACCTTCTTTATGTTCAATATAACCATACCCCGTTTCCGGCTTTTCCGGCTTGATCCCGAAGGTCACTATAAAATGGTTCTTTGCTAATGCTATTGCAGATTTAACAGCCTTCTCGTATTCAGCACCCTCTTTTATAATATGATCAGCTGGAGTTACCAGTAATATATCCTCTGGATGCGCCGAAAAAGCTGCAAAGGCTATCGCCGGAGCAGTATTCCTGGGGGTAGCTTCTACAATATTTGAATAATTATTCAAACCCAGCTTCGTAAGCGATCTCCTTGACAATTCGATATTATCAACATTCCCAACCACCTTAAGCTTATCGGTGAAAATGACATTTCTCTTTACCGAAAGTTCAAAGAGTGAATAGCCACCAAAAAGATCTAAATATTGTTTAGGTCCGGATTTTCTTGACAAAGGCCAAAGCCTGCTACCCACACCTCCCGTAAGCAAAACATGCAAAATTTTATTCATATTAATTCATACCTTTTAGCATTCGAACTCTTTCTCTGACGCAGTCGATGAATGTAGTATTGGGCTTGAAAATTTCTTGTACTTTACAACAAGAGTCAATTGCTTTTTTAATTAGATCATCATCAATTGCTGCATTTTCCTTCTGAAGGATTTTGATAATATTTGAAATTTCCTGCTCTGTCTTACACATTATAACCTTTTAATAAATTAAAGTTTCCCATTAACCTGATCCAAAACTCCCTTTACTATCATAAACCACAGACTGTTTCTCCCTAAAAACATCCAAATCTATAGTCAAATATTTTTTATGTGCAACCGTTAAAACGATCGAAATAAATTGTAACATTTGCACCATATTGCTGCAGTTCTTTTACAACATTTACCGCTTTAGTATTTCTTAAATCAGGACAATTTTCTTTAAAGGTGATCCCTAAAACAAGAATATTAGCTCCTTTTACTTTTAAGTCATTTTTAAGCATCAACTTAATAACTTCAGATGCTACATATTGTCCCATAGAGTCATTCATTCTTCTTCCGGCCAAAATGATCTCCGGGTAATACCCTAACTCCTGTGCCTTTTGAGCCAGGTAATAAGGATCTACGCCAATACAATGTCCGCCTACGGCCTCCTCGCAAAGTCGTGCGCTACATCTTAATTGGTAGTGGGTCATTGCGAACCCATTTGGGTGAAGCAATCTTATGGAGTAGTCCGGTACTATTCTTGAGTTTGCTTCGTTGCTTCGCTCCTCGCAAAGACATGCGCTAAATGTTGTTTCGGAGCTACGATTCCGTGAGGACGATAGGACGTAACGGTCTCATGGAGCAGTCCTGTACTATTCTTATTTTCAATCAATTAGGGTTTCAAAAAGATCTTTCCATTCAGGGTTCATCGATTCTATTAACTTAATTTTTTTAGCTCTAGAACCTGCTTTCAATTGTTTTTCTCTTTCTCGGGCTGTTATTATGCTATTAAACTTCTCGAAATAAACTAACGTATCTACATTATAACGAGCTGAAAACGAGTTTTTATACTTTTTTGTTTTGTGGCTTGTAATTCTATGTTTTAATTCACTTGTTAGTCCGGTATAAAGAACTCCTTTGGGCTTATTTGCTGTGATGTAGATCCATGCGGTCATAGGACGAAATGGTCTTCGTTACTTTATAAGTTTCACTACTTCTGTGGCCACGGATTTACCCAGGCTGTCTTTCAAGCTCCATCCTACCGTGTTACTCCAGTTATAAATGAGTTTTTTTATTCAATTTACTTTCTTAAAAAACTCAGTTCTTATTTTTTTATCAGTAAACTTAAATATCATGTCTCTATGGTCTCCGTGTGCTCTGTGTTGCACTCATTTTTTATCATCGTAATTATAACACCTCGTAAATACATAAAAAGGTATAAGTATGTTTACAATATTTAACCATTGACTTTCGACAAATCAATACATTAATCCAAATTGCCAAAGGGGAATCGTATTGAGGAATCCGGTTTCTATATCGTCTTTGACTACGAATCCTTTTTCGGCATTTTTAATTTGTTTCAATCCTTTATTTTTTCCTCCGACTTCAAAATCCATTGTATCAATTGTAAAATCACCTAAAGATGAAGAAGATACTTGGTGATTTACTTTTAATTGATTCAGAAAAAAAGGGCTCTATGTGGAATATAGTGGGTAATTAAGAATATTTAATCAGTTGTCAGGTCGAGCGCAGTCGAGACCCAATGACCTTTCGACTGCGCTCAAGGTGACATTTTCATTAAACAACATGTTATGTTTACCCACTACAAATC
>JBDNGW010000447.1:0-7572 GCA_041689735.1 Leeuwenhoekiella sp.
AGGGCCAAAATCGGGATTTAGCGGACTTAAAGCAGCAAATGGAACGGTGGTAAAATAAGGTATTGTGGTCACATCTGGGACGTTTACCAAAATTCCGTCTGGCGTGGCAGCGGTGAGGGCATTTACATAACCGCTGTACACAGAAGCAAACACATTGGGATCTGTAATATCAGTAGATCCATAAGTCGCGGGATCCAGATTACCGGTTTGGTCTACACCTACGCCACCGCTCGTTGCAAACGAAAGCACGTCATTATTGCCTATCCAAAGAGCAAAAAATGTAGGTTTTTGGGCGACCGCATCAGCGATCACCGTTGCATCAGGCGCAGAAGCGAACCTGGCGAAATAAGGGTTCGCACTTCCTGCGGAAACACCAGCGGTATTGCCGTAACCGGAAACGCCAAGGTGAAAACTTTTAGCTCCCGGAACTCCCATATTATTAAAAGGCCCAGAAAGCACATTCGTAAAATCAGTGGTGGGTGAACCGCCAAGGCGCGTGGGCGAAAAACCATCTGCGCCCGGAGCTAGTACGAACCTATTCGGAAAAGCGTCAAGACCGGCAAAACCACCAAGATTATCAGCCATTAAAGGCTGAGTAAAAACACCGCCGCCAGTTAGCGCAAATTGACCTGCAAGAATATTTGGGAATGAATTCTGCTGTCCGGTAATATACAGCGCTCCATTTGCATAACCTGCGGTGAGCGAGTTGCCCACAGCTACAAAATTGGAGAGGTCTACAGTTCCTGAGGTATAAAAATTGTCGTCACCAATGGAGTTTTCCAATTCTGGTTCGCAAGCCAGTAAACCCAAGGCCAGTACTATGGAATATTTTATATAATTTTTCATCATTTTTAGCTTGAGGTTATAATTTGTAGGTCACTCCTATACCAGGAACAAAAGCGCTGGATTTGTAAGTCCCACCAAAAGGAACATTTTGACCATTTTCAGTATAAAAATCATATGAGGCATCTACCTCTTCAAACCTGAGGTACAGGAAGGATGCGTCTATTGCTAGCCGGTCATTAATGGCAAAAGAGACACCGGCAGTAAAACCATCAGCGTCGTTACGCGGAGTTTCTGGTGCAAAATACCCTTCGCGTACCGGCGATTCATCAAAATAATAACCTGCCCTTAGCGCGATTAGATCATTAGCATTGTACTGCACGCCAAACTTGTAAGTAGATGAATTTTTATAGTTCCGTGGATTAATAGCTTCCCCACCATTGCTGAATTCGATATCCAAATTGTCATAAACTTCCCAATACGTGCGGGAATAATCAAAATTGAAAGCCCACTTATCATTGTCATACGAAAGACCCACGGTCATTTCTGCTGGCATAGGCAGCGATGCGTTAAAACCCGTTGTCCCGTTAGAAGGAATTACCGTTGTGGGATTGATCACCAAAGGCTGCCCGGAATCATTGGGGAAATTAGCAAAAGTAGCCGTACCGTCTTTAGAGTCAAGAATAATCTCAGAACGGTAATGCGCGCCTATCCTGAAATGATCTGTAAAATTGAACATCGTTCCAAGCGACCATCCCCAGTTGGTCACACCAGAATCATCTACGGTAACGTTTGCGCGATTACCCTGAAGATCAGTAAGTGTACGGTTAGCATTTCGGTTGAAGTTGACTTTGCCGGTCACGAATATTGGCCCACCTCCAAAACTCAATCTTTCAGATATTTTCAATGAAACCAGAGGTTGTACAAAAATCGCCTGCAACTCAATGTTATTTACCAGATGCGAACCAGCCCAGTCCGTTGGCCATTCTACGCTACTGCCGTAAGGAGTATAAACGGAAAGACCCACGCTCAGCCATTCGGTAGCTGCATACGACGCGTAAATGTAAAACGGGGTACCCATGGGGCTATCTGTATCGGCAGACTGACCGTATTTTTCATTCTGCCAGGTCACATTTGAAAAGACCCCGCTAACACCCGCAGAAACATTGAGGCGGTCTTCAAGATAAACCAGACCGGCAGGGTTAAAAAAGGCCAGCTCGGCGCTATTTACGTAGGCAACACCGGTATGCCCCATTGCAAGAGCGCGCTGTCCCTGTAGCGCCACCCGATAGCCACCACCGTAGCAAAAGGTATAAGCACCTAAAAAAATCACAATACCTAAAAGTTTTTTCATGGGAAAATAGTAATTGATTGTTTTTGTAAATCTTCAATAAAACATTATACATCTAAGAAAACTGCAATAAGAAGCAGTTTATTATGCGTGCATAGCAATCTATCTGAGTAATATTATAAAAAATTTACCACTTCTTGGTAAAAAAAATCCGGATTTTCGGCATGTAACCAATGACCAGCTTTTGGAACGGTGATCACCTTACTATTTGGAAAATGTTTTTTAATGCCATCGAAATCGGCATCCTTTATATATTCTGATTTTGCTCCACGCAGGAAAAGCGTGCTCCCTTCATAGCGTTCATCGGCCCCCAGTGCTTCGCCTATAGACTCAATGGAGTTTTTAAGTGCCGGCAGATTCATGCGAAGGCCGAGTGTTTTATCTTTTTGCCAATATAGATTTTTTAGTAAAAACTGGCGCGTGCCCCAATCTGGAATATGCTTTTTAAGAAACTCATCTGCCGCACCGCGCGAGGTACGTGCTCCTTCATTTTCCTGCAAAGCGGTAAGTGCATTGAGAATTTCCCCGTGATGCGGCGCGTAGTATTTTGGTGCAATGTCAGCAATCATCAGTTTTGATACTTTTTTGGGATATTTGACAGTAAATTTCATCGACGTTTTCCCGCCCATGGAATGTCCCAAAAGAATGATTTTATCCAATTGCTTTTCCTCGCAATACTTTTTTAAATCTTCGGCCATCAAGTCGAAGCTGAATTCATCACTGTGCATACTGCGGCCGTGATTGCGCTGATCTACCAGGTGCACTTCATAACCGGCCTCTGCAAACTGGCCGCCCAGCGTTTTCCAATTGTCGCCCATACCCAGAAAACCGTGCAGGATTACAAAAGGTGTCCCTTTGCCCAATATATTACTGTAAAGTTGATTCATTTTAATTTGGTGAGATATTGACCAATGGTTTCTTCCAGGCCTAGATACAGTGCCTCGGCAATAAGTGCATGACCTATGGAAACCTCCATTAGATTCGGCAAGCTGTTATTAAAAAACTCAATATTATCAAGCGATAGATCATGGCCGGCATTAATGCCCAAACCCAGATCATCCGCAAGGAGCGCGGCATCTACATAAGGTTTTACCGCGTTTTTGTTAGCATTGGCAAAACCGGTGGCAAAAGCTTCGGTATAAAGTTCTATACGGTCTGTTCCGGTTTCTTTGGCACCTTCTATCATTTTTTGATCAGGATACACAAAAATAGAAGTGCGAATGCCATTTTTTTTGAATTCCGTGATGACCTCTTTTAAGAAGGATTTGTTTTTTATAGTATCCCAGCCCGCATTTGAAGTAACCGCATCTACCGCATCCGGAACCAAGGTCACCTGGTCTGGTTTTACCTCAAGAACCAATGCGATGAATTTTTCTAATGGGTTGCCTTCTATATTGAGTTCTGTACTTACCACCCGTTTGAGATCGCGTGCATCATTATATTTAATGTGACGCTCGTCTGGGCGCGGGTGTATGGTAATGCCCTGCGCACCGAACCGCTCTATATCCCGAACCACTTGGATCAAATTGGGAACATTGCCGCCCCGCGCATTGCGCAAAGTGGCTATTTTATTTACATTAACGCTTAGTTTTGTCATTATTATTTAATATAGCTTTGTGCGACAAAAATACGAAGTACCCTAGGCTTGGCCTTGTTTTTTTAATTAAATTGCATAAAACCTTGCTATGATTCTTACTGACTATATACTAAATGATGTATTGCCCATTACTGAAAAGAGCAAAATGGGTGATGCACGAAAACTTTTTTCACAGACAACGTACTCCCATATCCCAGTCATGCGTGAGGGCGTGTACATAGGATGTCTGGTAGAAAATGATGTGCACTGTCATGAGGCCAGCGAGCCGCTTGACCAGCAAACGCATTTATATGAAGGCTTTTTTGTGCGTGAAAGCTCCAACTGGCTGAATATCTTAGAGGCCTTTGGCCAAAACGAATCGAACATTATGCCGGTTCTCGACGTCCAGAACAGATATCTGGGCTATTATGAGCTCAAGGATATGATGACTTATTTTAACCAAACGCCATTTTTAAGCGAAGAAGGCATCATTCTGGTTCTTGAAAAGGGGATTTTTGATTACAGCTTCAGTGAAATAAGCCAAATTGTAGAATCAAATGACGGCAAAGTACTGGGTGCCTTTATTTCAAAATTCGATCAGGATATGGTACAGTTCTCTTTAAAAGTGGGTGGAGACGTTGGACTTAATGCCCTGCTCCAATTTTTTAGACGCTATGGCTACGAAGTTATCTCGGAACATCAAGAAGATTCTTACCTCCTTGATCTGCGCGAACGCTCTGAGTATCTCGAGAAATATTTGAATATTTAAGATGAAAAAAACATCCGGTATGAAAGTAGGCATCTACGGACAGTTCTACCATAAAAACTCTGGGATATACGTGCAGCAATTGCTGGATATCCTTGACCAGAAAGACGTGGAAGTTATCATTGAAGAGGATTTTCTAAAACTCATTAATGAAAATGAAGAGATCAGTAAATCTTATTCCCATTTTAGCACTTTTGAAGAACTGGATACCAGTTACGACCTATTTTTCAGTATAGGCGGCGACGGCACAATTTTACAGACCATTACTTATATCCGCGATCTCAATATACCCATTGTAGGCATCAATACCGGTAGGTTGGGTTTTCTGGCTTCCGTACAGAAGGAACAGTTGGCAGATAGTATTCAGGACATCTTTGACAACAACTACAGCATAACAGAACGATCGCTGATCAGTATGGAAAGCGAGGGCGGACTGGGTGATCTTGGCGAACTTAATTTTGCCCTAAACGAAATCACCGTATGCCGAAAGAACAGCACCTCAATGATTTCTGTGGAAACGCATCTTAATGGGGAGAAACTTACAAATTACTGGGCTGACGGGCTTATTATTTCCACCCCAACTGGTTCTACAGGTTATTCCTTAAGCTGCGGCGGTCCTGTGATCATGCCCACAACACCTACTTTTATAATTACCCCGATCGCCCCGCACAACCTCAATGCAAGACCTCTAGTCGTGCCAGACGATACCGTAATTACCTTACGCGTTTCGGGCAGGGAGAAAGAACATCTGGTTTCTTTGGATTCGCGAATAGCTACCTTTCCCGTAGAAACCAAAATCACACTTAAAAAAGCGTCCTTTACGATAAAACTGATCGTTCTCGAGAAAGATACCTTCCTTACCACCCTGCGTAAAAAGCTTTTGTGGGGAGAAGATAAGCGCAATTAGCGCAATTCTAGCGCAATAATAAGGCAAATTTGCTGTTTATCAGAAAGTCCTACTCATGCTTTGCCATGGGCTGCACTTTATTGTTATATTTGCAAACTTTTTCAAGCCTATGAAGTTTATGACGGCTGTATCGATCGCCATGATTTGTTGTTGCACGGCAATTGCCCAGACCTATGAAATAGGTGTTATGGCAGGGGGGCTCAACTATATCGGTGATGTGGGGAGGACTGATTACATACATCCCAATGCACCAGCCATAGGAGGAATATTAAAATGGAACCGCAGTCCGCGGCATTCCTTTAGGGCAAGTATATTAGCAGGTAATATAAAAGCAAGTGACTTGGACTCGGACGAAACCAGCCGCCAGCAAAGGGGGCTATCTTTTGACAGTCCTTTTGTGGAAGCTTCATTGGGAATGGAATACACTTTTTGGGAATTTGACATGACCCGTGATTTTAGCCTCCCCGGTACGCCCTATTTATTCTCTGGGATCAATTATTTTTACCATAAGGAATACGGTCAGGGATTTGATAAAGGGGGAAATCGTGTACTCAGGGATTTCGGAAATGATTTTAATTTTTCGATCCCCATCGCCCTGGGATATAAACAGGCTATAAGCCGTCATCTCATTTTAGCTGCCGAAGTAGGAGCACGTTACATGTTAACTGACAATATAGACGGGAGTGCCCCGGGACCCGAGATAGATTCCGGGCCGTTTGGTAATCCAAATAATAATGATTGGTATGTATTCAGTGGGATAATATTAACCTATACCTTTGGCCGGCAACCTTGTTATTGCGGTTTTTAATCAATCATCCATGAAATTTATTGAAGAAATAGATACGACTAAGCTTCCACAGCATATCGCTGTGATAATGGATGGTAATGGGCGCTGGGCAAAAAGTCAAGGTCTGTTGCGGGTTGCGGGTCATAAAAAAGGTACGCGCTCCGTGCGCGAGACAGTAGAGGCCAGTGCAGAACTGGGTATTAAATACCTTACCCTGTATACGTTTTCTACCGAAAACTGGAACCGACCCAAAATTGAGGTGGACACCCTAATGAAACTGTTGGTTTCTTCACTAAAAAAGGAGATAAAGACCTTGCAGGACAACGACATATCGCTGCGTGCCATAGGCAACTTGATCTCCCTGCCGGAAAAAGCACAACGAGAGCTTAACGAGGTTATTGATAGAACCAAGGACAATACGCGTATGACGCTAACGCTGGCACTCAGTTATGGTGCGCGGGAAGAATTAATAAAAACTGTAAAGGAAATAAGCCTTAAAGTTAAAAAAGACTTAATTTCGCCACATTTAATTGACGGCGCAGTCATTAAGGAGCATTTATACACATATGACCTGCCAGACGTTGACCTGTTGATTAGGACAAGTGGAGAACAGCGTATCAGTAATTTTATGCTATGGCAGATTGCCTATGCTGAACTTTACTTTACCCCAGTCCTGTGGCCTGATTTCAGAAAAGAACATCTGTACGAAGCAATTTATAATTATCAGAAAAGAGAAAGACGATTTGGAAAGACGAGTGAGCAAATTAATTGAGCAGATGCCCATCAAAGCAAGCCTTATTACTGCAGTCCTTTTTTACTGCTTTATTTACACCCCCACAGCACAAGCACAGACCACGCCGCTAGCCGGGGAGGGTACACAATATAAAATAGGTGAGATCAGTGTTGTGGGTTCCCAGCAGTATAATGAACAGACCATCATTGCATATACGGGCCTAAAAACCGGGGATCTTGTATATCTGCCAGGAGATCGCATAAGCGACATTATTAAAAAATTATGGGCCATTGGCCTGTTTAGTGACATAAGTCTTAGTGTAAAAGAGATCCGCGGCGATGTAGCGGACCTTGAGTTATATGTTGAGGAAGTGCCAGAGCTCAATGAGATCACCATAACGGGCATAAAAGAAAAAAAGACCGATGAACTAAAAGACGACAACGAGCTCAAAAAGGGCGCAAAAGTCACCGAAAACCTCATTACCAAAACCAAATTCTTTATTGAAAACAAATATAAAGAAGAAGGTTACCTCAACTCTAATGTAACCATACTCACCAAGCCCGTAGAAGATACTTCGAGCACATCGAAAAAGGTGAATATGTTGATCAATATCGAAAAGAGCGGTAAAGTAAAAATCACGGATATCAACTTTGAGAACAACGAGCAACT
>JBDNGW010000448.1:0-3287 GCA_041689735.1 Leeuwenhoekiella sp.
GGTGCAGCTGGCCAGATCGAACTGTGGCACAGATCGAACCGTTAAAGGTTTTTCCCGCACAGGCAAACTGGCACAGTTTGAACCGAAATGCCTGGCACTATGAAACCGAAATCACTGGCACAAATCGAACCGAAGTATCCACATCCAGTTTTCGGACGAGGCCTGCCAATCGATGATTTTTATTTTTCCGCCTATTTTCCATCCTATCGAAGTGTAATGGTTAAAGAATTTTTTTCCCTCGATAGGCGGCCATTTTCTTTTTTTAAAAAAATCCAAAACCTCATTTTCATTTTTGGGTAGCTTATGTTTATAATCGTTTTCTATTTGTTTATTAATGTTTGTATTAGGTACTAATGCTTGTCCCACTACTTGTTCACTGCTTGTACCGGTAGTTGTCCCACTACTTATACCAGTACTTATACCACCACTTGTACCGAATTTGAGCATCTTGATTTGGCTGCCTTTGTACGGATTATGGGAGGGTAGATAATGGATATATTTCCAGTCGTCCAATTGTTTCAGGCATCGATGATAGGTTGCCTTTGACCCTATTTTTGCCATTGCCATCACTTCTTCACGGTTGATATAGAAAACCTCGGGAAAGCGGTGGATGTTCCAGAACTGGAATAAGGCCACATACAGGCTGATATGGGTAGGGTTCAATCGGGAATCCATCGAGAATTGCTGAAAGACCGCGTTTAGGTGTTTTATGTAGTTCATACATCCCTAATCGATTTTGTGGTGTACCCGATTGGCCGTCATCACGGACTGTATTTCTTCAGCATCGTAGTAGATGATACCGCCAACCTTGGTGTACGGTAATGTACCGTTGACACGTAGGTTCTGTAAAGTGCCCAGGCTTACTTGCAACATATCCATCACTTCTGAGGATTTCAAGTATTTTTTGAGCTTTCCCGTGGCGTGTTGGACCAATAGTTTATTGATGTCATCGAGCAATTCCAATTTGAATTCCCGGAGGTCGTCTGTGGTAATGATGCTTGTCGGCATAGTAGAACGGGTTTAAAGAAAGGGCTATCGCATTGCTTTCAACTAATTTGATAGCCCCTTGCAGGATTTGACTTTCGTTCTACAAATTTGATGGGTATTATTGGGTTTTCTTCCCCATTACGACCGTACTACGGTCAAAATTTAACATCTTGTATTTTGGTATGTTTTGGAGGGTTTTGAGATTGGTAAAGTTGGATTTACACCCGAAATCGAACCAAATTAAATGAAAAAAGAGGTCAAAATTTGAAGACCGTAGGTCGACCGTAGTACGGTCTTTTTTTAACAGTTTAAAAAAGGGGAGTAAAAATCACACCTTCTTAGAAGGTGGCTTTGGCTAACCCCCATAGGGGGCGACTATGGCAAGTTCTTTCAACTGAACAATGTTGCTTTTTACTCATAAACAAAAAGCAACATCGTCAAAGAATACGCAATACAGGCATAGCCATCAGGACATGACCACCTGCAAAACAGGTGGATTTTCAAGGTGAATTAAAGGATTATTCCTCGCTCTTATCCATTTCGAGAAATAGGGATATAGCCAATTCGTCAAGAAATAATGTCCGACTATTTTCCCGCCCTTTGAGGCTTTGAAAGGTTTTGTAGATGTCCTTTGGCGTAAAATCAAAAACTTGTTGAAGCCTTTTGGAAACCTTCATTATACTTAGATTATCTTGCCGACCGAGACCTTTGGCACATAGTGCATATAAAAGTTCTACATAGTCAGAATTGCTAAAAGGCCAATGAAGTTTTTTCAATGGGTCGAGCACCATATTTCCGTTCAGGGAGTTTTCGAATTTGAAGAGTCTGTTGTCCAAATAGACAATAAAAGAATTATACGCCTGGTACTTGCCCAGTAGCATATCTCTAGGCGTACAGAATTCGGGGTCCTGGAAATAGAATTTGGAGGTAGTGATATGGAAGGTGGCCAAATAATCCCTTGTATAATATTCCTTGTCAAAATGGCTGGCCCCGGATTCCACATATCGTCCGAAATCAAGATTGTAAAGAAAGAAACGGTTCAGCTTTTCGATTTTCCGTTTAATGCTCTTTCGCTGGCTTTCCTTATCCGCTTTTGGAAACTGTATCTCAAAGGAATGTATTTCCGAGAAATAGATGAGTTGAACCAAGGGGATTTGTTTTGTCGTTTTGAAGAAGAAAATTTCATCTTCAAGCGATTCGAATCCTTCCCTTAAAATTTCCTTTTTATATCTACTCAATAAATTACGGCATACCCCGATTGAAAGGAATGCCTGTTCTATAATTTCCTGATCCTGAATCTTAATTTCATTCAGTTCGTCAAGTAGTTCTTCCGATAGTGATTGTAGTTCCATAGTCTTCCATTGAACCAGTTTGATACGAACTGCTTATGGAAGAAAAATTTAAGAAAGTCAGCTAGGTGGCCTGCAAAAATCCAATTCTTTATGCCGTTCAATATTGAGGGAGTGGTCAATGATATCCTCGTTCTTCATTATACTCTTTTTGAATAAGGGTTTGGTACTTAAAGATAAGAAGTACAATTATGTGAAACCTTGAAATTGGCACGTAAATGACTACGGGCTAGAACGTATTTTAATACGTAATTCTTGTTTCTGCCTAATAATCAATAGTTAAGAGGGAAGGGGAATTTTCGAGTCTATTTTTCCTTTTTGCCAAAACGCTCCATAAATTCAGTTCTATTTTTTACCCTCATTTTTTTGAAAATGTTCGATGCATGTTTGGATGCCGTTTTTTCCGCAATGAAATATTCTTCTCCGATTTCCTTATATGACCTCCCGTCCAACACTGACATGGCCATTTCGATTTCCCTTCCGGTCAAACCCCTACTAAAAATTTTTGGGGCTATCTCTTTATTTCTTTCAGCTTTGTAATAGTTTAACAGCGCATTCATTTTTTTCTTGTGCTCCAAAAAATAGAGATACCTGTCAATCTCTATTGCTGTTATGGCATAAAATGAGGTATTGACTATCGTGAATGTCAACCACTGGTAGTCCCCGATTACGGTCAAGATGGGCAAAAGTATCATACAGGTTACGCTCAGAAGGGAAAGCTTGTTACGGCGTAAGACGAACTTATTCGGATTTTTAGGTTTTGATATCCTTCCGTAGAAGGCCCATAAAAAATACAGGAAAATAAGAGATATAGGAACTGTGAAGCACACCCTTGCTATATCAAGAGACCCGGTAAAATAATAGGGCAAAAGAAATAATCCGAAAAAACATAGCGCACCGTAAATGGAGATGTTCGCTATCGTCAAATGGACATTCAAAATACGGATGTCA
>JBDNGW010000449.1:0-9743 GCA_041689735.1 Leeuwenhoekiella sp.
AATATGCTGCAAACAAAATCACTCGAATGTTGAGAGAAAATATAAAAATAAGTCAAAGCATGAGCAGAAAAGGAAATTGTTGGGATAATGCAACTGCTGAGAGCCTGTTTAAGACAATTAAATATGAATGTACTAATAGATTTAGGTTCGCCTCAAAAGAGCAACTACACGCGTGTTTAATTGAGTATATAAGCTGGTACAATACCAAAAGAATTCATTCAACCTTAGGGTATAAAACACCATTGGAGATGCAGTTAGAATTAGAAAATTTAATTAAAAATGCGGCTTAATAAAAACAGTAACACTTTTTGTAGGAATTCCAATCCTTTATATATGAAGGAAGAAAAGTTTACTTAAGATTAAAAAGTTCATTAAAATAAAGACCTGAAAATAATATAGAATCTTGAAAGCATTCCAACAATTATATTTTGGATTAATATTTATCTATTATAGTATTATAGTAGTTACTAATTTAGGGTATTTCCCTGAAGAAAGTTCAATGTCAAAAATGGTAGCTATTCCTTTATTAGGAGTAACACTGGTGTACTGGTTAATAACCATGCGATTTTTTCTTGCGACTACCTTAAAATTTAGATTTTTTAAAACCTTATTCTTATTTATATTAATCTATGTAGGTTATTATGTATTTTCATTGATGGGTGGGAATTATTATTCAGGTATTAATCTTTCTGCTCATACCAGAGTCTTTTTTACCGGTTTATTTTGGATGTTTGCTTTTTTTAATTTTTTCGAAATAGGATATAGAACAAAAATTTCGGAAAGGAGCCTGAAGGTTTTCGGTATCGTTTTATATCTTTTAAGTACAGCAATAATTTTTTCAGATATATTTAAAGAAGGGATGGATGAAGAAATCTTGAATACAGCCTCTGGTTATACTGCATTAATGGTAATGCCACTTCTTTTCTATTACAATAAGCACAGGATTTTTCAGATTTTCCTATTAACCTTCTTGGTTACTTTAATAAGTGGAAAAAGAGGGGCATTAGTTATTGAAGCTATTATTTTTTTATATTATCTTATATCTTATAAGAGATTTGCACAGATTAAAATCAGTTCATCTTTAACTACGAAAATCATAATACTGTTTGCTATTGCTGGGCTGGCTGTTTTTTTCTACAATAATGCAGCAGGAAGTTTGGCAGAAAGAATGGCAGGCCTTTTCGTAGGAAAGGAAGTAGGAAACGAAAGTAGTATTGGCTCAGGAAGAAATATCTTTTGGTCCTATACCTTTTTTACGTGGTATGAAGCACCAATTTTAAATAATCTCTTAGGCTTGGGTTTTTATTCTACAATTTATACACTTGAAAAATTATATGGAATGCCAATACAGGCTCATAATGATTTTTTGGAGATTCTTCATGGATTCGGACTTTTGGGTATCTCCGTTTATTTAGTTTTCCAATATAAATTCTATCAACTGGCAAAAACTTTTGGCCTCTCTAAAATTGACACCTATATTCTGATTACGTGTTTCTTAATATTTGTGATGCGAAGTATCTTTGCTGGCTTAATTTATCGTCCTGACACTCTGCTCTTTGCTATTGCAATGGGATTAATTTTAGGTAATATATATAAAAAGAGAAAAGATGAATGTTAATACTGTAATTGTTGGTATTCAAAAAGCACGGATTACTAGTTTTTATGATTGGTTAGGTCAGCACCCAGATGTCTATGCTCCAAAAGACGCTAAAGATTATCATTTTTTTTCTAATGATGAATACTACAATAGAGGATATGAAAATCTTTTAAGTAGATATCCCGATTATAATAATGAAAGAATAGTTTTGCACGCCGGAGTGAATTACTCTTTTTTTCATAGTTATACTTATCAGCGATTACACGAATACAATCCGAATTTAAAAGTAATTATTATATTGAGAAATCCCGTAGATAGAGCTATCTCTGCCTATAATTATTTTAAAAGGCTAAACCCTGAAGAAAGAGACATCACGAATGTTTTTAATCGCGATGAAGAATTGGAACTAAAAGGTTACCATAATCAAGGAAATTTCACATATCTAAATCATGGCTATTATTCTAGCCAAATAAAAGTTCTATATAAATTATTTCCCCAAAAACATATTAAGAATATTTTTTTTGAAGATTTATTGAATAGGAAAAGAATAGTATATCAAGAGGTTTTGGCTTTTCTAGGAGTTAAGAACGAGTTCCTTCCCGATTTTAAACATGAGAATGTTTCAGGTTCTGCACGATTGAACATTATAAACAAGGTTCTATGGAATCCTGCCTTAAAGGGCAACCTTAAGAAAATTATACCTTACCATTTAATTCTGAATGAGGATTTTAGGGGGGGGATTTTTAAAATCTTAAATAAAATTAATACCAGTAAAAGGAATACGGTGGAACCGGAACAAAATGATTTATTAAAGAAAGAATTAAATAAGATTTACAAGACAGAAGTAGATGACTTAAGTGAATTACTAAATTTAGATCTTAAAGAAAAATGGGGAATAAAATAGAAAAATTTTGCTTCATCCATATTGAAAAGGCAGGAGGATCCACAATACATAATTGGCTAAAATATTATTTGCCAAATTACTTATCGCTTCGACCTTGGTTTTTCTGGTCCAATGAAGAAAAGAATTATTTATCGAGCCGGGAATTAGGTGTCTTAAAGCTTCTGCATCCGAGATTAAAGGGTATTGGTGGCCATACTACACGTCAATATCTTAAGTACGAAAAGGTTTTGGATAAGAATATAAATTATTTTACCTTTATACGGGAACCAACAAGTAGGTATTTGTCTCATTTTCAGTTTCAAAAGCACAAAATGAATATAGATTGGACCTTGGAAAACTTTATTAATGAGCCGAGATTCAATAATTATATGACGATTAGAATTGCTGGGAAGCCTTGCGCTAAAACGGCACTTAAACTGCTAAGAAACAATTATTGCTTTGTTGGGCTAGTTGAAAAATTTAATGAAAGTATACTTTTATTAACTCGGGTTTTGGACATCGAAAACTTAGAGCCACTTTATGAAAAGGTTAATGAAGGGAATCCTGAAAACCAAATAGAATTTCCGGAATTGACACGTGATCTTCAACGGAAGATATATGAAAATAATGAACAGGATATAATTTTATATAACGAAGTAAAAAAAATCGTTTATGAAGAACAAGTGAAAGCCTATACCGGAACATTAGAATTAGATTTAGAAGACTTCGAAAAAAAATTAAAAGGCTACAAATATAATAGGAAGCGAAAAACTTTAATAAAATACTACAAAGCCTACAATTATTATTTCACCGAGCCATTTGCTCATTTATTTCGTTTATTTTGAAAAAAATATTGGTCGTTGGGCCAGGTATCCAGACAAGGGGCGGCATAACAACAGTTATAAAAGCTCACTCCGAAACAGAATGTTGGAAAAAATGGAATTGCCATTGGGTAGCTAGTTATATTGATAAATCAGTGGCGCTAAAAATTCTATTTTTTATAACTGGTTTAGGGAAATTCTTACGTCTCCTTCCAAGTGCATATATAGTACATATACATTTTAGCAGGGAAGTAAGTGCCATTAGAAAGTTTACTTTTTTTCTAATTGCCAAAATTTTTCAAAAAAAAATTGTTATCCAACTGCATTCTGGGTCGGAAAGAATTATCAATACAAAAGTTAATTTTATTTATAAATATCTTTTTAAATATGCTGATATATCTATTTTTCTAGCGGAAAATATTAAAGAGGAGGTTGAAAAACACTTTAAAATATTTAAAGCGACTAAAATTTACAATCCTTGTCCAGTAGTAAACCAGAAATGTCTTAATATTCAAAATGGCAAAAAAAGGTTTAAAATCCTTTTTGCAGGCAGAATTACAAAAGGGAAAGGCTATGAAGATCTACTGGAGGCTTTTGCTAAAATAGCTTTTAAATATCCGAATTGGGATCTTGTATTCGCAGGTAGTGGTGAATTGGAAAGAGCAAAAAATCTTGCTAGACAATTTGATATTTCTAAAAGAACTGAATTCTTAGGGTGGATTGCAGGGCATGAAAAGGCAACCGCATTTAAAACAGCCGATATCTTCTGTCTTCCAAGCTATTCGGAGGGTTTTCCTATGGCAGTATTAGATGCATGGGGCTATGGTTTGCCTGTAGTTACGACCCCGGTAGGTGGGTTGTCCGAGATTCTTAAAGATGGTGAAAATGCTCTTGTCTTTACGCCTGGAGATATTTTCCAATTAAGTCAAAATTTTGATAAATTAATTTCTAATTTTGAACTACGAAAAAAAATAGGTGCTGCCTCCATGCATTTATGTGCTACAATATTCAGTACTGGTCGTACAAGTATTGAGTTAGATAAAATGTATAGAAGTCTCTAGTAATTAAAAAATAAGGACATGTATAAAATTGTTATAAGGCGGTTTATAGCTCGCTATTTAGGTTTTCTTATAAAAATTGTATTTCGGTTAAAATTTTGGTTTCTAAAAATAGATAAACCTCCCATCATTATTTTGACACCTGGAAAAGTTGGTTCCTCCAGTGTCTATTATACCTTGAAAAAGGAACTAAAGAATCCTATATTTCATATACACGGCTTCTCCGAAAATGGAATTTTAAATTCTATTGACGAGCATTTGGCTTCAGACAGAAAATCTCAACCACTACATTTAATAGTAGCAAATTTACTACGGCATAAACTGCAAACCTATCAGGGTAAACTTTATATTATAACTATTATTCGTGAACCATTAAGCCGATCAGTTTCCTCCTTTTTTCAAAATACTGAATTCTTTAAATCTGAAATTGAAAAAGGGGATATACAAATAGATAATACTAAAGCTAAAGAAATGCTTTTACAACAATTAAAATCTGATGTAAGCGGCCAACTTGAAAAATGGTTTGAAGAGGAAATAGAGGGGAATTTTGGAATAGATGTTTTTGAAGAGCCATTTGACAATCATGAGGGTTTTAATATTACCCGTAATGGGAGATACAACCATTTACTAATTAAGATGGAGTGCTTGAGTGAAAAATTTCCTTTAGCCATTCAGGAATTTTTAGAACTCGAAAAGCCTATTATTCTTAAAAATGCCAACGTTGCTGAGCAAAAACATTATTCAAATAATTATAGAGAGATTAAAAAAGACCTTACACTAGATAGTAGGTATATCGAAGAAGTGATTTCTTCAACGTATTTTCAAAAATTTTATTCAAGTCAGACAGAATCATTAAAACAAAAATGGAAGAATAACTAAAATGGAAGTTTTAAATTATAACATTACTGCTCATTACCCCAGCCTTTTAAATACAAAGCAAACTATTGTAAACACCATAAATCCACATTCTTACTGTGTGGCTAAAAAAGACAGAGAGTTTAGAACGGCGCTAAAAGAGAGCGACTATTTGCTTCCCGATGGAATAGGAGGAAAAAATAAATAACACCTTTAAAGAACGTTATATTAACCTGGGCACATCAAGGTCAATAGATGAAATTGGTAAGGGTGGTATTATAAAGTTGTGGAGATATTTCGTCCTTATGTGGAAAACAGCCTTTACTGTTTTAAGCTTTCGTCCAAATTTGGTTTATTTAACGCTCACCTCAAAAGGAGTGGGGTTTTATAAAGATGCTTTAGTCGCCATAATAGCGAAGGTACTTGGAGCAAAAATGGTGTATCACTTTCACAACAAAGGCGTAAGTACTCGTCAGGATAAATGGTTGGATAACCTGTTATACAAAATAGTTTTCAAAAATACCGATGTCATTTTGCTTTCAGAACATTTGTACCCAGATATTCAAAAATACGTTCCTAAAAACCGAGTTCATATTTGTCCAAACGGGATCCCGGAACAGGGAACGGTCACAGAACGTCCGAGGGGAGCCGGGGATAAGCCGGTACGGTTGCTATTTCTTTCGAATTTAATAGAAAGCAAAGGGGTATTTGTATTGCTGGAAGCCTGTAAAATACTTAAAGAAAAAGGACTGGCTTTTCAGTGTACGTATGTAGGTGGTGAAGGAGATGTGTCGTCTAATGAATTAAATAAAAAGATTTCTGATTTAGGTTTGAAAGAGGAGGTAACTTATGTCGGGAAAAAGTACAATGAAGAAAAAGAGGAGGTATTTGCAGCATCTGATGTTTTTATATTACCTACTTATTACCCTAATGAGTGTTTTTCGCTTGTATTGCTAGAAGCAATGCAAGCAGGTTTACCAATTGTAACAACTGATGAAGGTGGTATTCCCGATATGGTTGAAGAAGGAGAAAATGGATTTTTAGTCCCTCAAAAAGATGCGAATGCGTTGGCTGAACGGCTCGATGAGCTAATTGAAAATCCTCAAAAGAGGATAAAAATGGGGGAGAATGGGTATGAAAAATATCAACGGCTCTTTACCTTGCAAGCTTTTGAAGAACGTTTTACCGATATATTAAAGAAGATTAGTGCACATAAATGACTCTTTTAGGTTATAACATAGATTGCACCTACCCTGTAATTCCTGCTACTCAGAAAAAGGTCATCAATACTATTAATCCGCATTCCTATTGTGTGGCAAAAAAGGATGACAAATTCCAAAAAGCCTTAAAGGAAGCTGATATTCTAATTCCCGATGGTACCGGCATTGTTTGGGCGGCACGTATGCTAAAAGGTAAAACCATATCCCGCATTACCGGTGCAGACATGCATGCTTATTTGTTAAAGAAGGCCCAGGAACATCAGTTAAAGGTGTTTTATATGGGTTCGTCTGATGAAACCCTGTTCAAAATCAAGGAACGGATTCAAAAAGAATACCCGGCAATTAGCTGTGGTACCTATAGTCCGCCTTATAAGGCGGTTTTTAGCGAGGAAGATAATCAGGCTATGCGCGATGCTATTAATTCATTCCGCCCTGATATTTTGTTTGTCGGCATGACGGCCCCCAAGCAGGAAAAATGGGTGCATCAGAACAGAGAAGAATTACAGGCCAATGTTATCTGTTCCATAGGGGCCGTATTTGATTTTTATGCGGGTACGGTGGAACGCCCAGGTCCCTTCTGGCAGAAGCTAGGCTTAGAATGGTTGCCCAGATTATTAAGAGAACCTAAAAGACTATGGCATCGTAATTTTATATCTACACCAAAATTTCTTTTTGAAGTAGCATTTCAGAAATTAGTGAGTGATTAAAAAGAAAGCGCTAAATAAATAATCAATGATGCATAGGAATTCTACTTAATTATTTAAGAAAATGTGAAATAATTAATGTAGCCAGCGCCCGGCCAAATTTTATGAAGGTGGGCGCCTTTACTGAAGGAGTATGAACATAATCAAAATATAGAAGCAAAATTGTTGCATGCCGGTGAACATTATGATTATGAAATGCCTAAATTTCCGATTACAATTATAGAGGCGCAGAATGAATAAGAGAAATATGTTACAGGAAGTGAGAAACGCAATAGTATTTATTATATTTAGACAGATAATATTTAAATATATAGAATATGAGTAGAGAAAAAGACATAAAAGCTTCTGATTTAAATAAAGCCTTATGGCGTATGTCGCGTAAGGCCCGAAGAGAGAATAAGGCCTTAGGGTTAGAAACGTTATACGGAAAAGATGGTTATCTTGTGAAATGTGATGCTTCGGGCAAAGAACATAGGATAAAAAAAATGGAAAGACGGAGAACTACAATCCCACCTCACGTTATTAACTTTGATTAATGGCTATTCCAAGAGTTCGAATGTTTGCCGGCTCTAATGGATCAGGTAAATCTGATCTTATCCAACGGCTAAAAAATTCGGATTTACCACTTGGTCCCATTGTAAACGCAGATATAATACTTTTCTCTTTAGAAAAGGCAGGCTTTATCGATTTACATCAATTTCAGCTTACCGGACTAATCCAGAGCGAATGGGATTTAGCTATAAATAGAATAGGTGAATTAACTTCCAGGGTAGAGAAAGCGGGAAGCTTGTCCACGGTAGAGATTAAGGAAGGTGTGCTTGTTTGTGAGGGTGATAATCTAAATGCTTATTCTGCCGCACTGATAGCTGATTTTTTAAGATATATGATGATAGGTCAGTTAATAAGTTTTAGCTTTGAAACGGTCATGTCTCATCCTGGCAAGATTAATTTTTTACAGGTAGCTAAGCAAAAGGGGTTTAAGGCGTATCTTTATTTTGTAGCGACGGATGATCCTGCTATTAATATTAGCCGGGTCCAAAACAGGGTTCAAAAAGGCGGGCATTCTGTTCCGAAACATAAAATTGTTAAATGATATGAGAGAAGCCTAAATCTGTTAAATAGGGCATTAAAGGTAGCAGATCGTGCATATGTATTGGATAATTCCAAAAGGAGAAGTTCGGTGCTTTTTGAAAAGAAAAATGATGGGAAAGGCTATCTGCAAACTAAAAAATATCCCAGATGGTTTGAAAAAGCCGTAATAGTGAAGAATCGATAAGCATTAACTTAGAAACATTTTATGAAAATCATCAATATAGCCAGTGCCCGGCCTAATTTTATGAAAGTAGTGCCGCTGATGGAAGAGTATAAAAATCATTCGGCAGATATAAGCCCAACTTTTGCATATCGGTCAGTATTATGATTATGGGATGTTGTTTGCTCCTGTAGTCTGCCTATATGTTGTTAGATCAAATACTGCTCAGCGAATCTAGTATATTAGGAGAGGGTCTTGCAAAACTGGACTTCCCATTCTGAATTCAAGTGCTGAACTTGGTTCAGTATAGTTCAGAATTTTTGTTTAAATGTTACAGAAGCTAATGTTAGCTTCTGTAACAAGTCCAGAATGACAATAAGAGAGAGTTTTGCAAAGCTCTACATAGGCTTAATAACAATAATGTATTTTATTATGGCAAGAGCAAATGGCAGGAAGAACAAAGACTGCAGCAATGGGGTGCCGAGGATAAATCAGTATCTATTATTCGTCCTACCGTTATTTTTGGAGAACAGAACAGGGGCAATGTCTATAATTTGTTCAAGCAAATAGTGTTCGACAAGTTTATGATGGTGGGGATGGCAGCAACAAAAAATCGATGACCTATGTCGGGAATATCGTAGATTTTATATCCTTTTTGATGAAGAACCCTGATGGTTATCAGGTGTTCAACTACGCGGATAAACCCGATCTTACTACACGCGAGCTTATTGATCGTATTGAGACGCTGTTGGATGTAAGTGTGCTTTCATTTTGCATTCCCTACTGGGTGGGTTTGGCCGGGGGATATACCTTTGATGCGCTGGCCAAGCTTACCGGCAAGAAGTGGCCTGTTTCCTCCGTTCGCGTCAAAAAATTTTGCGCCACCACCCAGTTTGATGCTTCCAAAGCACATGCTACGGCCTTTTCAGTACCTTATTCGATGGACGAGGCCCTGGAGCGTACGTTGCGCTATGAGTTTGAGGATGTGGAACACGAATGATGGAACACGGAGGGCGCTTGAGGGAAATAATAGAACACGGAGAGTGCGGAGAGGAATAAATAAAATGGTGCCCTGTATCAAGGGCACGAGTTACAAACTCGCGCCAGCTTAGGGGGAGCGGAACGAAGTGGCGTCGAATCCATCTCCCTGTTATCGGCCGAAGACGTTTAAGTGTTGAATCACTAAGATTCTACGCGGGCCTTGTGGCTGGAGATATTTCGACTCTAATATTGAAAATCGTAAGATATTTGCTTTAGGTTGATTGAGCATTCCCATTTCGTATGATTATAATCACGGGTTATGGAGACCCATTTTTTGAGCGACCAACCCTAACGGTGGTACGTGACCAGCAA
>JBDNGW010000450.1:0-13130 GCA_041689735.1 Leeuwenhoekiella sp.
CGGTAATAATTCCAGAAGGCAATGGCAATATCAGCGGTAATATGATGCTCAAAAGGCCCAGTGAGGGCAAAGGGCGGCGTGGCTTCTTCACCGGTGTCGTCACTCTCCCAGGGAAACATCGCGCCTTTATACCCATAATTTACCGCCTTGTTTTTGGCCGGGGCCAAACGGTCAAAGCGATAATTGACCAAAGAGCGTGCAATATCTTGATTGAGCATCAGTAAAGGTGGAAACATCCAAAGTTCTGCATCCCAAAATATATGTCCGTTATAAGGTGTTTGCAAGGAGAGTCCGCTATGCTCAAATCAGAATCGCCACGGCCAAAGGCATATAAATGATAAAGCGCGAGACGGACGTCCTGTTGGGACTGCAAATCACCTTCTATAACAATATCACCTTTCCATAAATCTTCCCAAAGTGAACTATGTTGTTTTAAAAGCACCTCCTTCGGGTTTAAAAGGTTGAAAATGACCATACGCTCTGATTCTGATTTTGGGTCAGCAAAGTTATTGCTCGTGCATTCGGCTCCCGTCCATGCAAAATCCAAAGACTCGCCCTTGACTATTTGTGAATTAAAGGATACTGTATTCTCATAGTTTGAAACAATGGTATGGGTCAATGCTGGCCGCTCATTTTCTCTGGAAGAATTGATATTATGCCAGATAAACGTACCCGATGTAGCAACCAGTTGTTTTCCGAACGGGCTCCTGGCAACAGATTGCAAAATAGGCATTGTGGTTTCCAAGTCCCGTAATACCTCAAAGTTGTTTTTGGGTTCTTGATATTCCTTCGGAATCAATATCTTACCACTTACCTTTACATTAATATCCTTTTTTGCTTCTACACTTAGATCTATATATCCTGTGTACTGTACATTTCGAAGGGCGTATAGGGTGCAGGAAATTTTTGCTTTATCTTTAAAGTTAAAAGTTGTGGTAAATGCAGCACGTTTCATATCCATGGTTTGCTGCCAGTTGCTGATGTTTTCTGCGATGATTTTCTCGCCATCAATATACATATCAAGATTGCCAAAATTCATACCATGGAGAATTTGACTCACTTTCAGTTCCGGGTCAACATCATAAACATTATTAAGAACAATGTGCTGTATTTCAAGTGGTTTTGAGGAGGTCAACATGCCTATTCTACCATTGGCGATCGCAATTCCCGTATATTCCGAATTATCTGTGGTACTTATGTGCCACCCATCATTTTGAGCATTGAGCATAGAACTGCAAAGAGAACTACAAAGAGTCAATAACACCAAAAATGCATTCTTCATTGTTACTTTTTAAAATTCATATAACAATCATCCTTTTATTGCCAATTATTTAGCCGAAAAAACAACGACTGACAGTGCGGGGATATCCATAGTTATAGAATGGGAATGCCCGTTCCATCCGCTTTCATCTATGGTAACTTCTTTAATGACGTGATCCCCACTACCGCCAAATTCTAGTTCATTACTGTTGAAAATTTGTTTCGCTTTTTTCCCTTTAGAGAAAATAGCTTCAGGAACCCCTATTTTATAATTATAGCAGGTTACGGGGGTGAAATTTATTGCCACTACAAGCGTATCTTTCGGTTTATATCCTTTCCGCAGAAAGGTCAATACAGAATTTGCCGCGTCGTTATGTTCAATCCACTCAAAACCTTCCGGACTGAACTGCTTCTCGTGCATCGCCGGTTGGGTTTTATAAAGTACGTTCAGCGCGGTCACCGTTTCTTTTATGCCTTTGTGAAAATCATATTCCAGTAAGTGCCAGTCCAGGCTTTGCTCAAAATTCCATTCCTCGGATTGCCCAAATTCGCCCCCCTGAAAAATAATTTTGGTTCCGGGATGTGTGAACATGTACCCATAAAGCAAACGCAAATTTGCAAAGCGCTGCCACTCGTCGCCCGGCATACGACCAAGCAGGGATTTTTTACCGTACACAACCTCATCGTGCGATAATGGCAACATAAAGTTTTCGGTAAAGCCGTAGGTAAGACTAAAGGTGATATCATCCTGGTGGTATTTCCGGTAAACCGGTTCCTTTGCAAAATACTGTAACGTATCGTGCATCCAGCCCATCATCCACTTCATGCCAAAACCAAGGCCACCGCTAAATGTAGGGCTTGAAACCTGCGGAAAATTGGTGGATTCTTCCGCAATGGTCTGCACATCGGGATAATTAACATACACCGCTTCGTTGAATTCCTTTAGGAAAGCTACCGCTTCCAGGTTTTCATTTCCTCCAAATTCATTAGGCTCCCACTCCCCTTCTTCCCTTGAATAATCAAGGTACAAAATAGAGGCCACGGCATCAACACGCAGTCCGTCAATGTGGTATTTTTCCAACCAGAAAAGCGCATTACTTATTAAAAACGCACGCACTTCGGGACGGCCGTAATTAAAGATCAGCGATTTCCAGTCGGGATGATAACCGCGCTTGCGGTCTGGATGTTCGTACAGATGTGAACCGTCAAAATTGCCCAACCCGTGCTTATCCTCGGGAAAATGTGACGGCACCCAGTCTAGAATAACACCTATGTCCGCCTGGTGCAATTTATCTACCAGTAGCATAAATTCTTCCGGAAAGCCAAAACGGGAAGTGGGCGCAAAATAACCGGTTAATTGATAGCCCCAACTGGGATCGTAGGGAAATTCCATAATGGGCATAAACTCCACGTGAGTAAACTGCATTTCCTTTACATAATCCACTAACTCAACGGAAAGCTCAGTATAGCTCAATCTTCGGTTTTCTTCCACCCGGCGCTTCCAGGATCCTAGATGCACTTCATAGACCGAATAGGGCGCATCCAGGTCATTTTTCTTTTTCCGGTTTTTGAGCCATTTGGCATCCTTCCATTTATAATCGGCCTTATAAACTATAGAACCTGTTTTCGGCGGGTGCTCACAGCGTCTCGCGTAAGGATCAGCCTTTTCGGTCTTTACCCCATTTATGGTCGATTGAATCTTATATTTATAGATCGTCCCGGTTTTTACCCCTGGGATAAAACCTTCCCAGATGCCACTATCATCCCAGCGTACCTGAAGTGGATGCTCCCCTTCTAGCCAAAAATTGAAATCGCCAATTACAGACACGGCCTGCCCACTGGGTGCCCACACGGCAAAATAAGTGCCTTGCACACCGTCTACGGTAATGGGGTGCGATCCCATTTTCTCATAGAGTTGGTAATGTCTGCCCGCCTTAAACAGGTAAATATCAAAATCTGTAAATAGGCTGTACGCCTGTACCTTATTCATCGTCGCTTGTATTAAGTATATTTGAAATGCCCTTGAGTGGGATTATGGCCCAACGTGGTCGCGCATTGAGCTCGTAACCCAGTTCATATACGGCTTTTTCCAGCAGGCAATATTGCAGTAAAAATTCTATTTCCCGTATATAACCTATATTTAAATTTGCATGTTGCACCGCCCCAATGTACGTTTTTAAAAACACGCCCACCATATTGCTGTAAAGTACCTCTGCCACATGAAACAGATCTTCAATGGGGTAATCGTAACTCTCCTGATTGTTAAAAATTGTCGCGTAAATAGCATAATGAAAAGAGCGAAACATACCGGCAATATCCTTAATGGGCGGCTGCTTTACCTTACGGTCACGAATGGTACTTTCTGGCTCGCCTTCAAAATCTATGATATAAAAATCACCATTGTTCACCAGTACCTGCCCTAAATGGTAATCGCCGTGAATCCGCAAACGCTCACTTTTTAGCTTATCTTCATCAAAATCAAGCAGGCGCTTTCTGATTATCTTTTTGTTGCTCAAAAACTCCTGTGCAAGCTCCAGACGCATATCTTCCAACTTGTGCAAGTTGTTCTCCACAAGGTTGATCCTGTTTTCAAACTGATAGATCAATCTGTTTTTGAGCCACACGGTGTAATCATTGCCAAAAGCCTGTGGAATAAACGCATTGTTCACCCGCTCTTGACCCAGTGCAATGTGCATTTGCGCCGTCCTTTTTGCCAGTTGCGAAACATCCCTGAAAAAAGATTTGGGACACCAGGATAAAATAGCGTCTGGAAGTTTACTGAGCTGTATCTGCTGAAACGTACGCGTTTTCTTAAGTTCATAAACATTGATCTGCTGTCTCGAAAGCTCTGCAAATATCCCTTTTAGATTATTGGTAAAATAGGCCCAGGCATCGCCTTGATTCGGCACCAGTTCCTGCAAAAGGCCCAGTGTGATCACATTTTTACCGCTAAAGCGCAAGGTTATACTTCCCAGATATCTGGGCGTATTCTTAAAAGCGCCTGTTGTGGTCATATATTTGCTGATCTCATAATCGGGATTTTCATCAACATAAACCCGCCGGAAGATCTTTAAAATCTGCGATTCATTGTAAATAATGGAAGTATTGCTCTGCTCAACCCCAAGCAGCCGACTGCTCTCATACGATTTGGCTTCGTTAAAATCCCCACGGGAATACGCCACATTTTTATACTGATTCTTTTCCCCTTCCAAAATTTTCTCAAAAATCTGTTTTCTGAAAACTTCAAGATGCAGCGCATCTACCAGATAACCTATTTGCCCGTTGAGGTTCAAGTAGGCGATAACATTGTCTTGCGCATAATCCTTGTCGGTCACAAAAGCTATTGGCATGAAATAATTCTGTACAAAGGCTTCTTTAAAATTTACCTCCAACACAACACCATAAAACCGATCCGTATCGCGCTGTATGGGAAACCAATCTATGATCTCAATATATTTCAAAGCGCTTGCCTTGCCCCCGTACCAGCGTTGGTTTAAAATATAAGGTTCGAGGATATCCTCACAAAATTCTTTATGGAAGCGCTCCTGATCCAGCAGTTCTTCCCAACTACAATCGTATTTGAAAATCAGGTTTTCATGTATTTCTTCTGATGCGGACATATAAGTTGGAATTTTTATAAAGAGGTTCTGACGAATAGGTAATGGTTTCGGTGGATTCATTGTTTACCGACTGTTTATTGACTGATTTGGGGCATTTTTGAAAAGTTTTGACCATTTTATGACAACTATTTGCTGATCTGAAAAATGTGAAATGGCAGATCGTGGTTCAGTTGTACATAATTCCATTCATCGTACCACGTATACTGGTTTGCAGTAACGAGGTCTTTTAAATGCAAGTGATAGCCGGCATATATCTTCAATTCTTCCAGCGGAAGCTGCACATAACCGTTTTGCGACTTTTGCGGATCAAGGCTTATAATGATCAGCAGCTCATTCGTATGTGTATCGTCCCATTTAAAAAACGCAAGCAGCGCCTCATTATGAACCGTACAGAACCGAATATTATTGGTCTGCTGCAGCGCGGGTTGTTCCCGGCGTATGAAATTCATGCGTGTGATGAGATGAATAAGACGATTATCCCTGTTCCAGTCCCAATGCCTGATCTGATATTTTTCAGAATTTTTGTATTCTTCTTTTCCTGGCATGGGTTCAGATTCCATAAATTCATACACGGGACCGTAAAGCCCTATGTTACCGCTCAACATTGCGGCCAGCGCATAGCGTATGATATGCTGCGACTCATTGGCATGTTGCATGTGCCAGGGATTGATATCCGGAGTATTTGGCCAGAAATTGGGTCGATAATATTCTTTTTGATTGGTCTGGGTAAGTTCGTTCATGTAGGTAATGAGCTCGTACTTGCTGGTGCGCCACGTGAAATAGGTATAGGATTGTGAGTATCCCTGTTTGGCCAACTGCTGCATGATCTTGGGTCGAGAAAAAGCTTCGGCGAGAAAGAGCACATCGGGATGTTCTTTTTTTATTTCGGCAATAAACCAGTTCCAGAAGTAAAATGGTTTGGTGTGCGGATTATCTACCCGAAAAATCTTGACGCCAAAGTCGATCCAATGTAGCGCCACGCTTAGTAGCTCTTTCCACATTTTTTTATATTCTGGTCCTTCCCAATAAAAATTGACGATATCCTGATATTTTTTTGGTGGATTTTCGGCATACTGCATTGTTCCATCAGGACGCTTTTTAAACCATTCCTCATGTTTGGTCAGGTACGGATTATCTGGCGCTGCTTGAAAGGCAAGATCCAGCGCGACCTCCAGTCCGTGATCATTTGCTTTTTTGATCAGTTGCCTAAAACTCTTATCATCGCCCAGCTCGGGATGAATATCTTTATGTCCGCCTTTTTTAGAACCTATGGCCCAGGGAACGCCTGGATCTCCTTCCTTAGCGTGGGTGGCATTGTTTTTTCCTTTTCGGTTCACCTCACCTATGGGATGTATGGGTGGAAAATAAACCGTGTCAAATCCCATACCAGCGATCCTTGGCAACAGGCGTTCACAGTCTTTAAAAGTACCGTGCTTTCCCTTTTCCTCTGCCGCTGAACGCGGAAAAAATTCGTACCATGTACTGAAGCCTGCTTTTTTACGGTCTACATAAACCTGCAAGACTTGACTTTCCGCAGCGTGGTTTCTGGTGGGATTTTCTGTAAAAATGGCATGCAATTCATGGGAAACGGCGATTTTACAAGCCTCTTCATAGCGGTTTGAGTCGTCAAAAAGCGCTTTGGCCTCCTTGAGGAATTTCTTCTGCTCTTTGTCTACTTGATTTTTTACGGCATCTAGATATTGAATACCGTCCAATAGTTCGCTATTTACATGTTGCCCATCATTGATCTTGGCCTCAATACCGTGCTTCCAATTGAGGGCATTATCCATCCATCCCCTGATTTTATATTCATAAAATCCCTGCTTATCTACGTGAAAAGAAGCGGTGTAGCTATCGTTTTTTATATGCTGAAGGCGCTCTGTTTCCCATTCTTTATCGTTTTCCTGTTTATAGCAAAGATCTGCCTGCAGGACATCGTGGCCATCTCCCAGTACATCTGCGGTGACCGTTACGATCTCGCCCACAATGCGTTTAATAAAAAAAGCCCCACCTTGCAATTGCGGAGCTACGTTTTCTATGATAATTCGTTCTTGCTTCAAAAGTGATGTCATTGGTTAGTCTGTTATAAAAATATAAATAAAATATCAATTTGGCAGCAATTGTGGATAATTATGGAGTATTTAATGACATGCTTGCTTCAAATCTAGGGATTAACCGCGCTTTAGCGTTAATGCTTGTTAAAAATAAATGACTCACAAATTTTGGTGTGTTCTTTGAACTCCGTAATTTAAATATATAGAATGAAAAATGATACTTACCAGGCTCGTAGCAACTTTTATAGGCTGCAAGGGAAATGCCCAGCAGGAAGTTAAGAAACAGGATTATCCACTCCAAAAAACGGTTTCAGAATGGAAAAGCGAACTCCCCCAGGAATTCACTGTTATGCGCCAGAGCGGAACGGAGCGTGCCTTTATCAGCGATTTGCTCTGTACTTAAAAGAAAGGTATTTACACCTGCTCAGCCTGCGGAAACCCAGTTTTTGACAGCAAATATAAATTTGACAGCGGCATAGGCTGGCTATATTTTGACCGCGCCATTCATGGCAAGGTAAGTTTTTCAACAGACTTCAAATTGAGCTGTGTGGAGAAACATTGCAATACTTGCGGAAGTCAATTAGGGCTTATAATGAAATAACCTATAGATTTTGAATTTTTCATTTGCACACTAACTTCTTTAAAAAAGCCTCGCTGTAGCTACGGCTAAAGCTGGGTTTTTTGCGCATGCCTTTGCCGGCAGGCAGGTCGTTACTGCACAAATTAACATTGTCAATTCTGTACATTTCATTTTATCACAACCCCTTAGGTCCCGTTTTTGAAAATGGTTCCAAGCAAACCACAGGAAAAAGGTATTGTATCATTGCGGTTGCGCTCAATTTTGAAGAAAATTAAATTCAGCACAACAACTTAAATTCACTCAAAATCTCACTATTTTGAGCTCTTTATGACAGCTATTTAATCTGAAAAAAACGATTTTATTTTAACTTTACCGGCTCTTAGAATCGGTTATTTTACACTTAATTTTACTCAAAAATACTATGCTTTTAAACGTTTCTTACAACAATCCCAAGGTCAAAAATAAAATAGATGAAGAGGTGGGCAGCCCTTTTAGTATTAGGGAGCGTTTTAAAATGGGTGGCATAGGTTCTTCTAAACTTATTATTAATTCCGCTAGTATAAAAATTCACAATTTGCTCATACTTGACAGTTATATCAATACCTGCAATATCGAGATGCGGCCCAAAGGTATTATTGTGGGTTTCCGCTCTATACTTGAGTCGTATGCGCTTATCATCCCCTATTATAAACTTTCACTCTACAAGGGCAAAGCAGAAGAATACAGTATTTACCGTGATGATTATTTTATAAAAATCAGGGCGCTTGCGCGTGATAAGGCCACTCATAAGTTCATTAAAAAAATCATGAGCTATAAAGCCGAAAACCTTCCCATGGGCCCAGAAGATCTCTGATTTTAAGGTTAAAATGACCGTTTTTCAGTCTATTTGCGTGTTTTATCATGTTTTTGAATCCTCCTTGCCTGCTTTAGTGCTATCTTCAACCTTGCTATGAAAATACTTATTACTGGGGCCAATGGTTATATTGGCATGCGCTTGTTACCGCTTCTACTTGACATGGGACATCAAGTGGTCTGTGCGGTACGCGATAAAAAACGACTTTCGGTAGATCAGGATATCTGGGATCAGATTGATGTCGTGGAGATTGATTTTCTCGAAGAACCGCGACAAGATATCTTGCCAAAAGATATTGATGCTGCCTATTATCTCATTCATTCCATGTCCGCCTCCACTTCAGATTTTGATGAAAAGGAAAAGCGTTCTGCCTTGAATTTTAACACGTATTTAAAGCCAACCAACTGTAAACAGGTGATTTTCTTAAGTGGCATCGTCAACGAGATACAGCTGAGCAAGCACCTGCAATCCCGTAAAAATGTCGAAGAAACCCTTTATAAAGGCCCGTGCCACCTTACCGTATTGCGGGCGGCGATCATTGTGGGTTCTGGGAGTTCTTCCTTTGAAATCATTAGGGACCTTTGCGAAAAATTGCCCATAATGATCACCCCAAAATGGGTAAATACACGCTGCCAGCCCATCGCTATTCGCAATGTGCTGCACTATCTTACCGGTGTGCTGGGCAGGTCTGAATGTTATGATGATTCTTTCGACATTGGCGGACCGGACATTCTGAGCTACAAAGAGATGATGCTCGAGTATTCCCGCATCCGTAAACTGTCACTCACCATTTTGGACGTTCCGTTTTTAAGTCCAAAGATTTCATCTTACTGGTTGTATTTTGTGACCTCAACTTCCTATAAATTGGCATTGAACCTTGTGGACAGTATGCGCGTAGAAGTCATTACAAGCGATACGCGCCTTCAGGAAATGCTGAAGATTGAACCTATAAGCTACGCGAAAGCGATCCAATTGGCGTTTGAAAAAATCGAACAGCATCAAGTTGTTTCCAGTTGGAAGGACAGTATGATAAGCGGCCGCTTTAGCAGCGATCTCAAAAAATATGTGAAAGTGCCCGAATATGGCTGCGTAAAGGACAAAAAAAGTCATAAACTGGAACATCCCCAACAAGCGCTCGAGAATATCTGGGCGATTGGCGGTCATCGCGGTTGGTATTACGCGGATCTGTTATGGAAAATGCGTGGTTATATGGATAAAATGATAGGCGGCGTAGGCCTCAGGCGTGGCCGTACGCACGCCCATAAGATCTCTGAAGGTAACGCGCTCGATTTCTGGCGGGTGATCCTGGCCGATAAAAATAAAAAGCGCCTCCTGCTTTTTGCCGAAATGAAAGTACCCGGCGAGGCTTGGCTGGAATGGGAAATCGATGAAAATAACGTACTGCACCAAACTGCGACTTTTAGACCAAAAGGACTATTGGGCCGGTTGTACTGGTACACAATGCTCCCTTTTCACTATTTTATTTTTGACGGAATGATACGAAATATTGCGAATTATGATCCTAAAAGCCAACCCGCATTAAATTCCTGACTTTCCTTAAGAAAAATCCATTATTGAGCATCCCACTTGTGCTTCTAGTGGCTTGCTGCGTTCCTTTTTATTTTTATACCAAAGCCAGTTACGACGCTATCGAAACGGCTTCCCTATGGGTAAGAACTTATTTTGGCACCTTTTATCTGTATTTGGGATTAATCTGCGTTTTATTGCTGGTTGCCGTCGCCTGCTCCCGCTGGGGAACTTATAAACTAGGCAAACCGGATGATAAACCCGCTTTTACACGCCTAGAATGGATTTCGATGCTCTACAGTGCGGGCATGGGCGCAGGTATTCTATTGCGCGCAGTGCAGGAGCCGGTGTACATGCAACAAAACCCTCCTTTGCAGGTTGACGCTTCCGCGGAAATAATCGCTCTTGAATTTACTTTTTATCAATGGGGCTTTACCGCATGGGCGTTTTATGCCATTTTTGCCCTCGCCATAGGTTATGCCATTTTCAAACGAAAACTTCCAGTCGCTACCAGCAGTAGCTTTGCCCGTCTTTTTAGTGACAAAAACGCAAACCGCTCAGGACATTTTTTTACCGGTGTGGACGTTTTGACCATTCTTACCACCGTATTTGGCCTGGTAGCCGCGGTGGGTCTGGGCGCTTCTCAAATAAAAGGCGGTCTCAATCATTTGTTGGGTTATGAACTTGATTATACCGTGATTATCCTACTGGTTATTATCATCGGTATATTAGCGCTTTTATCCGCGCTGAGCGGTGTGGATAAAGGAATTAAGAATCTTTCTACCCTCAACATTTATCTTACTGTGGCATTGTTGCTTTTTGTGTTGCTACAAAGTGATATATTGACCATTTTTGAACAGTTTTTTGCTGCTTTTTACCGATATATCGTTGATTTTATCCCGATGAGCCTTGCCGCTGGAAACTATGATCCCGGCGAGGAATTCCTAACCGACTGGACCTATTATTACTGGGCCTTCTGGATAGCCTGGGCTCCGTTTACGGGCATTTTTATAGCCCGGATTTCGCAGGGAAGAACATTGCGCGAAATCATCATTGGCGTGTTGCTGATACCTTCATTGGGAACGTTTTTTTGGTTCAGCACCTTTGGCACATCGGCCTTTCAATTGATACAGGAATGGGGAAGTTATAATGGCGAATTTGATAATGTATTCACTTCTATGTTCAAGTTTTTGGAGCATTATCCGTTGCAGGCGGTGATTAACAGTGTGGTCATTTTACTCTTGGTGAGTTTTCTGGTCACTTCGGTAGATTCTGCGATTTATGTGCTGAGCATGTTTACCGATAAACGCGCAGAACCGGGGAAAATGCACCGCTGGCTCTGGGGGATAATATTGATGATATTTTCTGTCGCTATTGTTCTTTTAGGTCAGGCGCGTGCAGATAGCGATGTACTCACTGCTATGCAAAAACTACTGATCATTACTTCGCTTCCGCTGAGTTTGCTTATGATTTTAATGATCGTTTTATGGCTTATCGATCTTTGGTTCTGGAATAAAGACACCCAAGAACGGGAGCAACTTCCGAAGTAAATACAGCACAAACCCCTGGAAATTGAGCTTTTTAGCCAATAAATGCCCCTAAAAGCCTGAAAATTGGTCCTTTTATTTATATTGCGCCCTTAATATCAGATTAAAACCCCAAAATCATAATTCATTTTACAAACCAATTTAATGAACAACCTATTCGTATTGCTTTTTTGCCTTGGTTTCACTCTTTATGGCCACGCCCAGATCACTTTTGAAAAAGGATATTACATCAACAATCTAGACCAGCGAGAGGAGGGTTCCATAAAAAATAAGGACTGGAAAAGCAATCCTTCCCAATTTGAGTTCAAGGATTCAGAAAATACAGCTCCTAAAACCGTTACCTTAAAATACGCAAAGGAATTTGGTTTTGAAGATGGTTCTAAATATATAAGAGCCACTGTAAACGTAGATCGTTCTAGCACTACATTGAACACTTTAAGCAGTAAACGCGCCTCATATTTTATAGAAGAAGAGCTCTTTTTGAAAGTATTGGTAGAGGGGGACGCTGCTCTTTATCGTTATGAAGACGGCAACTTGACGCGCTATTTTTATAGCACAAACGATAAGAGCGTAAAACCTTTAGTCTATAAAGAATATATAGATGAAGGCCGAGATTTGAAAAAAAATGAGGCATATAAGCAGGAACTTTATAATACTCTAAAGTGCGCTTCCAAAATAATAATCCTCGAGGCAGAGCCGTCGAGGTATTCAACGGAAAAAAGTTTTAACATTTGATGAAAACCATCCGTTTTCAAACTTTCCTCTAATACCTCCGATGCAGAGCATCGGGGAATTCTAATGATTAAACTGGATGGAATTGAAAAGCTCCGGTATACGCGTACATCTTTAGAACGGTTTTTTATAAAATACAATACTTGTAAAAATCCCGCTTACACAAATCGTATTGTAAAGAAAAAAAGCGCATTTTTTCATTTAAGCATTAGGCCCGGTGCAAAGAATGCGCACTTAGACATAGAAAAGTTCTCTACCATAGGTCTCGCTTCCCAAAAGAAAAATATGGATAATGAATGGAGTTTAAGGCTCGGTCTAGAAGCCGAATTTATCTTGCCGTTCAATAAGGACAAATGGTCGATAATCTTGGAACCTACTTATCAAAGTTACAAATCGGAAACCGAGGTAAATGATGAAACAACATCTGTTGACTTCAAATCTATTGAATTGCCTCTCGGCTTGCGGCATTATTTCTTTTTGGACGATACCTCAAAACTTTTTATAAATGCATCTTTTGTGCTTGATTTCCCCTTGAATTCTATCTTAACGTATAGAAATCGCGTAAAACTTGATATAAAAAGCAGAAGTGATTTTGCCCTGGGTGCCGGTTTTAAATATGGTGATCACTACAGCCTAGAATTTAGATATGATCTGGATCGTAATGTCCTGAGCGATTATCTTTATTACGATTCCAATTATGGTGGGTTTTCATTGATTTTTGGCTATACACTGTTTTAGTCCAACCAATAGATTTTACCTGCCCGCAGGAATGCTAGTTTACCAAATCTTTAGAGCGCACTTCGAAATACTTGATTTTAGATAGTGTCAGCAAGAAAACTACCTGTTTTTTCAAAATCGGCTTAAATTCTTTCTGAATTTTTCTCAAAAAAACTGTAAAAGATATTTCTTGCTGATTAAATTCCTTACCAAATTGGAATTTTACGTGTCAATCTAGAA
>JBDNGW010000451.1:0-3054 GCA_041689735.1 Leeuwenhoekiella sp.
AATCTACAGATTCATGCGAATTTGAGCCATAATTGATAACCTCATGTCCTTGTTCCTTTAGGTATTCAACTATTCTATTTTTATAAGCTACACCTGCGTGATCGTTACCTATAGCTAATTTCATACTTGCAGTATATATAATAATGATTTGTACTATGCTGGGTAAAAATACTAAACAAAGTGGCATTATTTTAGAGGTAAGAGGGTAATAATACCGATTTTTCTCGTTGTCGAAGGGAAGTTAACATGCCTGTGCATAAGTTGTCATCAACTTGTTATAACGAAAGTTTGTTTATTCAATTAAAAATAGCATACGTTCTTGCCAGGTTAACATGCAAATTTTGTTTCATAAATCCGTGAGCATGTTGTTGTCAAAAATATAACTGATTTTTAATAAGTACGCTTTAAAAGTTATGCAGAAAAACCTGTTAGTTACGTTTATCAACATTTGTGAACATCATTTATCAAAGCCTTGAACAGTACTATATTTGCCCTTTAATAAGTATTTAATTACCCGTTGATAACTCCCAACAAAACATAAAACCATACATATCATTAAAAAGTTATACCGCTATTAACAAGCAAACATAAGCATCATTTTTGTTTTAAATTTTAAAAAAAGAAAGATGTAATTATATAGAATGTTGATAAGTGTGATAACTGCAAAAAGCACTTTAATACGTGTCAAAAAGGAAGGAAGGCATACATTCAGAAAAGAAAAATTTTTGGGTAAATAAAAATTATTTTTTAGTTCAGGAAAAAATGGAAAGAAAATGAATACGTGATTTGTAACGCTTTATTAAGAGCTTGTTTAGACGGACTTCTTTTCGATTTCCATTTTGATAGCTTATGGGAGAAGATTACTTTGAAATGCCTCTGCCTAATAAGACAAGACAGGCAGGTTTGAAGAAACTCTAAAAGGAGGCATTTATGTAGCCTGCAACTACGAATATTCCTGCTAGAAATATAATCATAAAAAGCAATAGTGGTAAGTAATAGCTTTTCTTACGAATTTTCATAGTTTGGTTTTATTATATAAACGAAATTAAATCATAAATGTTACAATACTATTATGATACTATTAAGAAATCGTTATTATTTCGTCTATTTTTTAATTTGAAATAATATTATTAAGTACCTTAAAACTCTAGTATTGGTAGTATTAATGTAAGGTTTAAGCCGATATACTGCTAGTCTCGAAAATTAGGCTTATTTTTGCCAAATAATTTTAGAACATAGTTAATGCCAAGGAATAAAAAAAAGAAAACTTCAAATAAATTAACAGACCTTACCCAAAGAATTCTCAAGTTTCTCAGAAAAACCCCCGGTAAGACCTTTGACCATAAAGAAATCGCAGATCATCTTAAAGTAGATGATGCCGCCAGCCGCAATCAGATCGTAAAAGAACTTAATAAGCTTAGCGAAAAAAAGAAGGTTACCCAAGCCAATAAAGGTGAGTTTCTGGTTGAGGACAGCAAACATTACCATACTGGTATACTGGATGTTGCATCTAGGGGCGGTGGTTATGTTATGGTAGAAGGAATGGATGAAGATATCCATATTTCAGAAAAAAAGCTCAACCATGCCCTGCACGGTGATGAGGTTAAACTTTATATACACAAACAGCGTAGAAGCAAAAAGCATGAAGGGGAGATCGTAGAGATCTTAAAGCGCAAAACCGATGAATTTATAGGTGTTATACAGATCCTTGATAATTTTGCATTTGTAAAAACCTCTGCTACAGGGAAAATGTATACTGATGTTTTTGTACCGAAATCCAACTACAACGGTGCAAAAAATGGTGAAAAAGTACTAGTCAAGTTAGAGGAATGGGAAGCAAACAGGGATTCCCCCACCGGTAAAGTCATCAGAATATTGGGTATGCCCGGCGAGTACAATACAGAAATACATGCCATTCTCGCCCAATACGGACTTCCGAGCGATTTTCCAGAAGGTATTGAGGAATTCGCCAATAAAATTGATACTTCCATTCAAGCTTCGGAAATTAAGAAACGTCGGGATATGCGGCGCGATCTTACCTTCACCATAGATCCTAAAGATGCCAAGGATTTTGATGATGCTTTAAGTTTTATGGTGCTGCCCAATGGTAATTATGAAGTGGGTATACACATCGCTGATGTAAGCCATTATTTAACCCCGGGAACGATTCTGGACGATGAGGCTTATGAGCGTGCAACTTCCGTATATCTGGTAGACCGCGTGGTGCCCATGCTACCGGAAATCCTTTCAAACAATGCCTGTTCTTTAAGGCCACATGAAGAAAAATATACTTTTTCAGCCGTTTTTGAGGTTGATAAAGAAACCGCAAAAGTACATAACGAGTGGTTTGGACGTACCGTAACCTACAGTGATGCACGTTTTGCCTATGAAGAAGCGCAGCAGATCATTGAAAGTCGCGCAGGTCGTATTCCGGCGGATATTTCCATAACCGGAAAAGAATATACCGCAGATGATAAAGTCGTTGAAGCAACTTTACAACTTAATAAACTGGCCAAGATCATGCGCCGCCAGCGTATGAAAAATGGAGCGATTTCCTTTGATAAAGTAGAGGTGAAATTCAATTTGGATCATGACTTTGAACCGGTGGGTGTTTTCTTTAAAACAGCTAAAGATGCCAACAAACTCATTGAGGAATTCATGCTTTTGGCGAATAAAAAAGTTGCGGAATTCATCGGGAAGCAAAGTCAAAAAAAGACCTTTATATACCGAATTCACGATGAGCCCAATGAAGAAAAACTGGCTGCACTTGGAACCATTGCAGGTAGATTTGGTTATAAAACGGACTTTAAAGACCGTAAATCTACCGCAAATTCATTAAATGGCCTGTTGGAAAACGTACAGGGGAAAAAAGAGCAAAACCTTCTAGATACGCTAACGATACGCACTATGAGGAAAGCGGTATACAGCACCGATAATATAGGCCATTACGGGCTTGCTTTTGACTATTACACGCACTTTACATCGCCCATAAGGCGTTATCCTGATATCATGGTGCACCGGTTACTGCAGCGCTATTTGGACGGCGGTAAATCG
>JBDNGW010000452.1:0-7483 GCA_041689735.1 Leeuwenhoekiella sp.
AATAAATTAAAGATGGAACGCAAAAGAAAAATATTAAAAGCGCATAAAGTAATTTCAATATCTAAAAAGACAAAAAGTAGAATATCGATTATTGCTGAGAATATTAAAGGAAAGGACTTGTTTCCAGAAAAAGTAAATGCGGCCAAAAGGACTTTAAGCAAACTTAAATCGCTTCCGATTTGAAATAGTTCCTGACTTCGCTAAAAATAAAATATTAAAAGAGCGCAATCCTACGGTTTTCGTTTTTTTTTCGTTTACTTTGAAATAAGCCATAAAAATGCTTATCCGTTCGTACAAAAGTAGAACTGTTTAAAAAAGCAGACTGGCCCGATACATAATTTTAAAGATTACCAATATATTTTTGAGTTCTGCTATGCATAAAAACCTCAATTTAGTGCACAAAACCAACAAAAACCTATGAAATACATCCTATTCCTATTCATCTGTATAACTTCAACCCAAATGATGCAAGCACAAAATCAAACCAAATCCGAAGACCAAACCACAGCAACCGAATTCGACTCACACTTTGTACACAACGTCTATTTTTGGCTCAAAAACCCTGATAATAAACAAGACAGGGCAGATTTTGAGGCTTCGCTGAAGAAATTTTTACAAAGTAGCAAATATGCTAAAACCCATTTTATAGGCACACCGGCCAAAACTCCGCGCGAGGTTGTTGACAACTCATGGACATATTCCATGGTACTGACATTTCCTTCCAAAGAAATTCAAAATAAATATCAGGATGAAGACGTGCACCACGTTTTTATAGAAGAATCCGAAGACTTGTGGGAGCGTGTGCAAGTCTATGATTCGGTAGGGCTGGAGTAGGTTATTCCATTTTCGCCGTAAGGCTATCATAAATGGTTTCCCGTATATTTGGGCCGTTTATAAAGCTATTTTCCACTTCGCTATCGCTGTAAAAAGCGCTGGTTAAGCGTTCCATACTGCTGATTTCAGTCCGTTTTTTGCCATTATTGATCGCTTTTTGGACGTTTTCTTGCAGGGTTTTAAGCATTTCTACATAGCTTTTATAATCGGCATAAGTAGCAAGGTTTCCGTGACTGGGTATAATTTTTGTGTCTGCGTTTGCAAGCATAAGTCCGGCGTATCCGGCCTCTACGTCACCAGCTATACTTCCACCGCTTTTTAGATCGATAAACGGGAAACCATTACTAAAAAAGGTGTCTCCAGCGTGCAGCACATTGCTTTGAGGGAAATAAATGAGTGCATCGCTATCCGTATGCGCATTGTGCACATGTATGGCCATAATATCGTTGCCATTTAAGTGTAATGTAAGGGAAGAATCAAAAGTAATTATAGGCAAACCTTCCGTATTATTCTCATCTTTAAGACGTTTACGTACGTTTTCCTGTGCTACGATAATGGCACCGGCTTCTTGAAAGTTTGCATTACCACCGGTATGATCGCCGTGAAAATGAGTGTTGGCTAAAAACGTGATCGGTTTATCGCTCAGCGTTCGAATGGCCGCGGTTATCTTTTCAGATAAAGGTGCGAACTCATCATCTATCATAAAAACACCGTTTTCGCCCACTGAAACTCCAATATTTCCCCCACTTCCCATAAGCATGTAAACACTGTCCCGCACGGGAATAATATCTATGTTCACTTCAGAAAAATCGCGCTGCGCAAAACAGAGAGGGCTGAGGAGCAAAAATGCGGCGAATACTAATGATGTAATTTTTTTCATGGTAATTTTGAGTTGGTTTTATAAGATACGCAAATTATTAATTATTTGGAGGCATTAAAAATAGAAAGAAAAGTAGTACTTTCCATAACATTAACAGCAATATCGTTGTCTAAAATAGCCTTGCGCAGTATCTTTACAGCACTTTAAAAAAGTAGTTAAAATAGGCTTGAGCATCGCAAAAACATATACAGTAACGACTTCGGTCTGGAGCGATTTTAAGGAAATCACTAAGATGCGATTGGCATTGAGTGTCGTGTTCTCGAGCATGGCCGGTTATTTCCTTGGTGTCCAAACCATCTCGTGGAGTACCGCACTGCTTCTTGCAGTGGGCGGTTATTTTATGGTGGGCGCCTCAAACGCGTATAACCAGATAATAGAGCGCGACCTCGATGTCTTAATGGACCGTACCAAGAACCGGCCTGTACCGGCTGGGCGCATGAGTGTGCCAATGGCTTTTACAATTGCAAGCGCCTTTACCATTTTTGGCTTGGTCACTTTATATATAATTAACCCAAAAACGGCATTTTTTGGAGCTATTTCCATTTTTCTATATGTGTGTGTCTATACACCGTTAAAGACAAAAACGCCACTTTCTGTATTTGTGGGCGCATTTCCCGGTGCCATTCCGTTTATGTTGGGATGGGTGGCCGCGACCAATGATTTTGGAATTGAAGCGGGCACGTTGTTCATGCTTCAATTTTTCTGGCAGTTTCCCCATTTCTGGGCAATTGGTTGGTTTTTATATGATGATTATAAAAAAGGGGGATTTTTTATGCTTCCAACGGGAAAACGGGACAAAGGCACTGCATTGCAGGTCGTTTTATATACGATATGGACCGTTTTAGTCTCCCTAATACCCGTTTTTGGCGTTACCGGTAGGTTATATTTAACTCCCGTTGCTGGGGTACTCGTCGGTATATTGGGTCTTTTCATGCTTTATTTCGCCTTGTTGCTTTATAGAAAAATGGACGCACCTACGGCCAAAAAATTGATGCTTATGAGCGTGGGTTATATTACGCTTGTACAGATTATCTATGTCGCAGACAAATTTATAAGATAACTAATGGATTATACTTCACAGCCCGAAGGGGAAAAAATAATACGTGCAAAGAAAATGATGCTTTGGTTTGGCATCGTGGGGCTCTCGATGATGTTTGCCGGTCTTACCAGCGCTTATATCGTGAGCAAAGAGCGCAAGGACTGGCTAACTGATTTTGAACTACCGCAGGCGTTTTACATCAGTACCGCTGTAATTATTTTGAGCAGTCTTACCATGATCTTGACCAAGCGGGCCATAAAAAATAATGCTACTGGACAGGCCAAATTGTTTCTAGGGGCTACGCTGCTATTGGGGGCGGGTTTTATGTATATGCAGTTTGTGGGTTTTGATGAGATAATTGCAAATGGTTATTTCTTTACGGGGAGTGAGAGCAATGTGACCACTTCTTTTATTTATGCATTTGTAATTACCCACATCGCACACGTTGCCGCAGGTCTGTTGGTGCTTTTGGTGATGTTAGTCAATACTTTACGCGGAAAATATGGCCCGGACAATATGCTGGGGGTTTCACTGGGAGCAACATTTTGGCATTTTGTAGATATTTTGTGGGTATATTTGTTTCTTTTTCTACTATTTTTTAAGTAGGAAATAGAAAATGTAATTATTTTAAGGGCATTCCTTAGTTCAAAAACTAATGGCTTTCCATGGGATTGGCACTTTTGTTCTGCCAGATGTAAATTTTTATTGTGCAAGTAGCCTTTAAAATCTTATGTTTAATATTACATTTAAATTTTAAAATTCCTATTTTTGCAATGCTTATAAAATCAATGGTTATTTATGGACGCTACTGCGGTTAGAACAGGCACGGAAGGCAAAACTTGGGGAGGGGGCAACCAGCCACTGGGAGCCAGTTATGGTAAGTTGATGATGTGGTTCTTTATCCTTTCGGATGGCCTTACTTTCTCAGCATTTCTTGCGGCCTATGGCTTTTCAAGATTTAAATTTATAGAAGAATGGCCTATCGCAGATCAGGTGTTCAACCACTTTCCGTTTTTGCACGGTGTGGATGCACCTATGTATTATGTAGCGTTTATGACATTTATTCTAATATTTTCATCAGTAACTATGGTTCTTGCCGTAGACGCTGGTCATCATATGAAAAAAAATAAAGTGATCTGGTATATGTTTGCCACAATTATAGGTGGGATCATCTTCGTAGGCTCGCAAGCTTGGGAATGGACCAATTTTATAAAGGGCGAATATGGTGCTGTCGAAACCAGAGCGGGAAGGATCCTGCAATTTGTAAATACAGATGGAGAACGCGTATCGCTGGAAGATTTTGCCAAGGATCTGCCATCTGATCGTACACAATTAACGAAAAACGAGGCCTTATGGTATGTTAGTGAATCTAGTATGCCTACCGTAAATTATAGTGAAGTCCTGGCAGGCTTGTTGGAAAATGAAAATATATTGGTCCGTACCGATGTGATCAATGAGAGTGGTGCGAAAACGATACTTTCTCGGGAAGAATCCATAAAAAAACTTTCTGATGATGGCGTGGGCGTAGTGCAGGGTGCCAATTTAAGGCACAATGAATATGGCACTCCCTTGTTTGCAGACTTCTTTTTCTTTATTACTGGTTTTCACGGTTTTCACGTGTCCACAGGTATTTTGATAAATATTGTTATCTTTTTTAACGTTATTATAGGTACTTACGAACGCCGTGGTAATTATGAAATGGTTGAAAAAGTAGGTTTATATTGGCACTTTGTGGATTTGGTTTGGGTATTTGTATTCACCTTTTTCTACCTTGTATAATTTTTAAAAACATTTTCGCGCAAGCGGTATCTATACATAATATATAATGGCACACGACGCATCACATACTAATGAACCTACTGGTAATTCTGCCGTAAAAAGGATTTGGACTGTTTTTGTCATTCTTTCGGTAGTGACCATAGTTGAGGTAATATTGGGGATTATGAGGCCTGAAATTCTTGAAGTCACTTATCTCGCCAAGATGAAGTTGCTTAACTGGATATTCATTATTCTAACCCTCTACAAGGCGTATCTTATTGTATGGGCATTCATGCACATGGAGCATGAGACTAAAGGTCTGCGCAAGGCAGTTGTGTGGACGGGCCTTTTTCTTATCACCTATCTAATATTCATTCTCCTCACCGAAGGCGATTACATTCACGATGTGTATACAGACGGTTATCAAAACTGGAATTTTTAGGTATAACGCTTTGTTTAAGAACTTACATTACAGGTAAGCGTAAGACACTATTCGTTACTTGAAATTTACACCTGCTCACAGCCTAAACAATGGTTTGCCGATCAAAAATTTTACAGCTTAAGCCTTAATAGTGCTAAGTTTATTGTGTCGACTAAGATGCCTTTGTTTTTTATTTGACCACGGCAAAAATTTGTTGCATACGTATAGCTACATAACTGTTTTTTAACGCAGGACAGGTGAAAAAAAGAATATGGCTTGGGCTGGCTGAAATCGAATTGATTCGGCACTAGAGCTTGAGTTACTAATCTATTCCCATAACTTTGCAGAGATGAAGATTAAAAAGTTTTTTGTATTAGCCCTCCTCTTTATACTTCCGCTTGTGGCTTATCTATTCTTTGCATCTGGAGTGCATAACTTTGCTAAACTTCCCATAGTTTCAGAAAATGTTGCCGAACTTGATTTTTCCGCAGACCACAAATTGCAGGGTAAAATTACCGTATTGGGTTTTTTGGGCATAGACTTAAAAAAAGAAGGGCCGGTACTCTTTAATTTAGACCAGAAAATCTATAAGTATTTTTATGAATTTGATGATTTTCAATTTGTTTATTTAGTTCCCAATGCGGTTTCTAAAGAAAAACTTCAAGACATCAAGAGGGAATTATCCCGGGTAAGCGATTTGAAACATTGGTATTTTGTATTTGCTGAGGATGAACAGATCAAGCACATATTTAATAGCCTGAACAGTGCACACCGATGGAGCCAAAAAAATGGTTCTTCCCACATTTTTATTGTAGATAAAGACAGAAATTTACGTGGGCGTGACGATGATGAAGATGTGGGTACGTTGTACGGATATAACAGTACAGATATTGCCGAGCTGGCCAATAAAATGAAAGATGACGTAAAGATCGTTCTTGCCGAGTACCGTCTCGCCCTCAAAAAATATAATTCAAATAGACAAAAGTAAAGATGAATAAAAAACAGACCTATATAGGTATTGCGGTCATCGTATTTATATTTGGAATATTCACGATCCCCAAGATCATAGAGCGTATTAAAACTGGTAATATAGTTGAAAATGACCGGTTGAATGTTGCTGATCTCAACGAAAGCGATGATACAACTGGCAAGTTATCCTATATCAATATTAACGGCAAAGACCGCAGAGTACCAGAATTTAAACTGGTGAATCAAAATGGTGATACCATTACCGATAATGACTACCGGGGGAAAGTGTTTCTCGTTGAATTCTTTTTTACCCGCTGCCCAGATATTTGTATCCCAATGAGTGAAAACCTGCTCGAGATACAGAAGGAATTTAAGGATTCAAATAAATTTGGTATCGCCAGTATAAGCATAGATCCGGAGCATGATACTCCAGAAGTCTTAAAAGCGTATGCAAAAGAGTATGGTGCAGTCTATCCAAGCTGGAATTTTCTTACTGGCAGTAAAGATTCTATCTACACCATGGCGAATGAGAAATTCGGTCTTCTGGCACAGGCAAATCCCAATGTCAAAGATAGTTTTCTTCATTCTGGCTTGTTTGCCCTTGTAGATCAAAATGGATTTATTCGCTCGCGTATGGATAACTTCGGAAATCCAAAAATATATTATAGGGGATTTGTCCCCCGAGGAACAGCCGAGACGGAAGATAGCGAGGGCCCGGAAATCAATATATTGATCGAAGATATTAATAAACTTCTAAAGAAGGATCAGTAATGAGCCATGCCGTTGAAAAAGTGCGCAACTACAACCTTTGGATAATCATTTTATCTGTAGCCATTCCGGTAGTGGTGGCTTACTTGTTTACGGTACGCCTTCCAGGGGTGGAGCGCATAGGTATTCTGCCTCCTATTTATGCTACTATTAATGCTATAACAGCGATTTGTTTAATAATTGCGGTCATACAGATAAAACGGGGCAATAGGTCGGCACATGAATTGTTTATGAAAAGTGCCATAGGTCTCTCTGCACTTTTTCTCATACTTTATATTATCTATCATATTACCTCGGATTCAACGAAGTTTGGCGATGCCAATTATGACGGTGTTGTGAGTGCTGCAGAAAAAGTGCAGATTGGAGCCTTTTCCTATGTATATTATTTTATTCTTTTAACCCATATTGTACTTTCAATAGTGGTTATTCCTTTTGTACTTATCACTTATGTACGTGCTATTACGGGTAAATTCAAATTGCACCGTAAAATTGCAAAAATTACATTTCCCCTTTGGTTATATGTTGCTGTAACCGGAGTAGTGGTCTACATTTTGATATCCCCTTATTATCCTATTTAAAGACTGGACCTATGAAATATTTAATTTTTTCAATAGTATTTTTAGTGATCGTGCTTCCCGCAGACGCCCAGTGTGCCATGTGTCGTGCAGCATTACAAAGCGAGACTGATAATAGTATGGCGGAGGGGATAAACAACGGTATTATCTATTTGATGGTCATTCCTTACGTGTTAGTTGGCGGTTTGATCTGGTATATTTACAAAAGCCGAAAGCAGGCGAAAAAATCAAATGATTAA
>JBDNGW010000453.1:0-2936 GCA_041689735.1 Leeuwenhoekiella sp.
CGTTTCTACTTGTTCTTTTGCTCGCCCACTGCGTTGAAAATACTCGTCATAGCTACGGCTATGCCTGCGTTTTTCGCCTTGTGGTCAAACAAAATAACTGCCTATAATTCGGTCACTTTATTTCTTAACAGATCCTTAGTGTACTTGAGAGCGACAAAAATCAATAGTTAAGGCGATATTTCTTTGCATCCCATTTTTTAAACACGGTTACAGCTTCACTTCTTCCCGATTGCTTAAATGGAATTTTACGATCTTCCATGGGCTTTGCAATTTCGTCGTAAATAAACTGATCGTCAAAACCTATGGCTGCCGCATCCTGTTGGGTAGCAGCATAAAAAACCTGCGCAAACCGTGACCAGTATATTGCGCCCAGGCACATGGGACAGGGTTCACAGGAAGTATATAAAATGCAACCGTCCAACTGAAAGCTGCCCAATTGTTGACAAGCCAAACGTATCGCCGCAATTTCTGCATGAGCGGTGGGATCATTTGTGGAGGTTACCTGGTTGCTGGCTTCGGCGATTATTTTTCCGTCCTTTACGATGACTGCGCCAAATGGGCCGCCGGTACCTTCCTGCATTCCCTGATTAGCAAGGGCTATGGCACGATGCATAAATGTGTTATGGTTATTCATTTTTTAAAATTTCAGTATATTGAATTTAGAGTCTGGCCCTGTATTCTTTTCATTAACCTAAATGAACTGAAGAAAGAAGTTGAAAATTCTTGCCAATATAGAAAAGGATAGTAAAGACTCACTTTTCTTATATTGTGAAAAGCGCATTTTCCATCTGAAAATATTTTCTTTTAAGCTTAGTGCTTCTTTATTCTTTCACTCCAATTCCTTAAATCTTTACTGGAATGAAAAACACCCAAAATATATATTGTATTATCTTGAAAAAGGTAATGGATGCCGTATGGGAATCTGTAAATGTATCTTATTCGAACATCCTTATATTTAAACTGAAACCCCAGAGGGTTATTTTTAATGTCTTCATAGCCTCCCTCAAGACAAAGTTCAAAATCTATGGATAAACCTGTCTTTGATCCTCATACCACTCAATCGCATCAAAAATATCATTTAAAGCGGCCCTGGAAACGACAAATTTATAGTTTATCATTTTCTATCGGCCAATTCTTTTCTAAAATCATCGATCGAAAGATATTCCATCTTCCCAGAATTATGGAGTTCTAGTCTATTATCCAATTCCTGTTTAATAGATTCTGAAAGTTCTATGGAATCTCCCGGGATAGAATCCCAAATCTCTTGAGCCAATAAAATCCGTCTAGTGCTACTCATTTTCGATATTTCTTCTTTAATATTCATAGATCGCTAGTTTAAAATTTTGATGTCATATTGTTTCCAACATATAAATATAAATAAAACAAATTTAGCAGATTCTAATGGATCACTTTATTAAAACTCTTTTCTTTAATTTGATCTTTCAATAGCGTTGAAAAGGTTTTTAAAGTAAAAGATTGGCCCTTATTTTGGATTATAATATAGGTTAAAATTTAAGTAAAACCTTAAAAGAGCACTGAACTTGTCGATTAAGAGCTTGTTTAAAGTCAATTCAAATTGATTATCAATAGATTGAGGTTCTGGTCAAATATGAAAATCGTTGAATATCGAGATATTCAACGATTTTTAGACAACGCCACGGTTCATCCCGATAGCTATCGTGAGAAATCAGAAAGAAGTCAATTTAAACAAGCCTTAAATATAAAGTCTGTTTTCAATTCCAACCAAGATCCCATAAAAACAGCCTTAATTTTTATCCTCCAGCAACGGCACAAATTTAAAATCGCCGTATTCATTCTTTTCAAATTTCCGGGTTTCCTTGCGGGTGATTTTGGTCATGACTTGTGTCCCACCTTCGCCAACAGGAATAATGAGCTTCCCCCCTACTTTTAATTGTCTTAAAAGCGCTTTGGGAATATAAGGAGCGCCCGCGGTAACGATAATTCCGTCAAAGGGAGCATAGTCTGGCATACCTAGATAGCCGTCGCCAAAGGTTAGCCTTTTCGGGCGATAGCCCAGCAGGGACAAAAAATTCTTTGTCTTTTTAAAAAGAGTTTGCTGGCGCTCGATGGAATAAACTTTGGCGCCCAGTTCGCACAGAACTGCGGTCTGATAGCCACTGCCCGTACCTATTTCAAGAATTGTATCCCCTTTTTTAAGGTTTAGTAGTTCTGTTTGAAAGGCAACGGTATATGGCTGAGAAATCGTCTGGTCTGCGGCAATGGGAAACGCCTTATCCTGATATGCGTGATCTTCAAAGCTGCTATCCATAAACCAGTGGCGCGGTATTTTCTTAATAGCGTCCAGCACAGCTTCGTCCGTGATCCCTTTATCTGCTACGATCTTGGCCAGCAAACGTCGTTTTCCCTGATGGCGGGTCGTATCTTTCATTAATTGTATTGTAAATTTTGATTATATAATGCATTTATTAGTTAGAAATCCTAATGACTTTATTCCATATACGTGTTTAAGACCTGCTCTAATTCCGCCAGACTACCGTGTATGATCTGCCATACTTCTTCAGCATCAATGCCAAAATAATTATGTGCAATCAGATTCCTGAAATTTTTAACTTTGATCCAACTTATATTTTTTTCCGAGGAAGCGATAAATTCATTTGAAATTTTCTCTGCCATTTCGCCAATGATTATAAAATTCATCATCGAAGCATCAAATGAAATTTCATCAGTATAAAAAGAATCTGCATCATTAAACTTTTGGGAGTATTCTTTAATCTTCTAGATAGATCCTAAAATATTCATTATACATGCCAAATCTTTTTGAGATATTTTAGACATAAGCCGCTTCTGATAAGATCTGTTTTTTAAATGCGGACTTTACGTATTTCTCACGGCAAATATCTATTGGACGGTTAAAATTTATCTGAAGTTCTTTTTTGAGTTTTTGTTTTAATTCA
>JBDNGW010000454.1:0-11983 GCA_041689735.1 Leeuwenhoekiella sp.
AAGCGGAATTGCCATTCAGGTATTTATTGATGCCAAAAGGGTTTTTCAGTTCCATATGCGTCCAGTGGAACAAGGGATTCCGTAACGTAAAAGGGACTACTTCTGCCCATTTCTTAAACTTGACTTGATCAGGAGCGTTGCCGGTGATGTATTTTTCCTCCACACCATACGCCCGCATGGCCCGCCATTTATAATGGTCGCCTTTTAGCCATATTTCGGTTAATGTATTGAATTTTTTATTATCGGCAATCTCCGAAGGCGGCAGGTGGTTGTGGTAATCGATGATCGGGAGCTCCTTGGCATAGCCGTGGTACAAAAGCCTTGCGGTCTCAGATTGTAGTAAAAAGTTTTCGTGGAATATGGTGGGTTGATCAGATAACGATCGCATCGGATGATTTTTTGATTGATTTGAGAATAATTAACCTGAGGTCTTAATTACAATATTAAGCTAATTACCCACTTTTAAACAAGCCTATTTTAACAAATTAATAGCCAATTCATGCAAAAACAGATTTAAGACCGTTGCAAGGTAAAGACTGAATAAAATAGCACTTCAAAAATAGGATAAACATTTGTCATTTATATAGTTAAGTCTTATTTTTGTAGTATGAAATCACAGAAACAGCCCACTTTGGTAGACACAATTTGTGACCTGCGGGCAAGAAAGATAAAAACAACATTTTTTGGTCAGATCAACGGGCTGATCGATTGGGACAGGATCGAAAAACTGATCGATGCCGATTATACAAAAAGGAAAAGTGCCGTGGGCAAGCCTTCCTACAGCGGTCTGCTATTGTTCAAGATGTGCCTTTTGCAGAGCTGGTACGGACTCAGTGATTATGAAGTAGAGGACCGGTTGAACGATAGCATATCGTTCAGTTATTTCTGCGGAATGCATATAGATGAAGTTGCACCGGACCATAGTACCTTGAGCAGGTTCAGGACCGCACTGACCAAAACCAAGACCTTTGAGAAGCTCTTTGGTTCCATCAATGCACAACTGGAAGCCCACAACATCATTGTCAAAAGAGGGATCATAGTGGATGCCAGCGTTGTGGAAACACCGCTGCGGCCAAAGGGGAAGACCAACCACAGGGTAACCGAAGATCGCAGTGAAGAAGAGGTAACAGTAAAAAAGGAGTACGCCGAAAGTGTGGATAAGGATGGCACTTGGCTGAAGAAACGGGGGAAATACCATTTTGGTTTCAAAAAGCACCACGTTACAGATGATGAAGGACTTGTGCTGTGGGGGTGCCGGCCACCACGGCGAGTAAAAATGAGATTGCCAATCTGGAGGAAGTGCTGGAAACGGTGAACGTGGACCTGCCAAAGGGCATTCCGCTAAAGGCCGACAAGGGCTACTGGTCAAAGAAAAATGCGGAACTGTTGAAACAGAGAAACCTAAAGGACCATATCCTGAAAAAAGCGTACAAAAACAGGCCTCTGACCCGTTGGGAAAAGAAGTTCAATAAACTGATAGGCAAGACCAGGTTCAAGGTAGAGCGCACATTTGGGGGGATAAAAAGATGGTTCAGCGGGGGATTGGCAAGATACAGGGGAATGGAAAAAATGCATACCCAGAACCTGATGGAGGCAATGTGCTATAATCTGTACCGAAGTCCAGGGATAATTGCGTCCAATTGTAAAAAATAAGATAAAAACAGCAAGAAAATGACCTATAGAGTCAAAAAATAGAACAAAAACCACATGTTTTGACAAAAAACAAGTGGAAATCTACCTAAAAAATGGACGTAAATAAATTATTGAATTTTGCAACGGTCTTGATTTATAAACCTTAATTTAGTTTTGAGCTAAAGCTTTGGATGAAAAAATAATGTGATGAAAAAGGTATTTGTACAATTGGAATCGGGGCGCGGCTACGGGCGCGATCTGCTCAAGGGGATCTATGAATATAACAACCGGTATTCTCAATGGGAAATAGTTTTTGAACCGGCATACTACATAAAAACAAATGAAAGCAGGGATATCGTTAAGATGGTAAAATTAATGAAGCCCGATGGATGCATCATTGAACATATAGAAAACTTGGATACAATTTTAGACCTAAAAGTCCCCTTCATTCAGGCTAATTGGTCGCAACAGGAACGGGACTTTCCGTGTTTAAAGGGAAATTACGAAGCAGACGGCAAGATGGCCGTCGATTATTTTTTAAACTTGGGATTTCGGAAACTTGCTTTTTTCGGGGTTAAAAATTTAGTCTGGTCTGATTACAGATATATAAGTTTTAAGGAACACGCCGAAAATCTTGGGGTAACCGTTTACGATTATGTGGTTAAACTGGGCCGTAAAAAAAGTTTAAAACCCGATTTTAAGCATATTATATCCTGGTTAAAATCCCTGCCCAAACCAATTGGTATTTTATGCTGCAATGATGATTTTGGGCTGATGCTCGTCAATGCCTGCTCCATGGGAAAGTTTAAAATCCCTTATGAAATAGCCATTTTGGGCATTGACAATGACGAACTCATGTGCAACCTTACCTATCCCAATCTTTCCAGTATCGCTCGAAATCACAGTAAAGCGGCATTTACCGCCTGTGAAATGTTACAGAAAATGATGGACGGAGAAGCGATCAAGGACAAGATCATCCCCACAGAACCCATTCAGGTTGTCCAGCGCACCTCAACCGATACCATTGCGTGCAACGATGCCGAAGTGACCGGGGCGCCGCATTATATTAGGGACAATATCCACCTACCTATAAATGTGGCAGATGTTGTCAAAAGCACTAATATCAGCAGGAGGAGCCTTTATACACGGTTTAAGGCCGTGACCGGAAAAACCATACACGAAGATATCCAGTTTCAAAAGCTTCAAAAGTTCAAGGAATTGCTTCGAAATCAGAACCTTTCGGTCAAAGAAGTGGCTTTCCGCCTTGGGTTTAACGATGTGAGCCACGTGAGCCGTTGGTTTTCTGCTATTGATGGTATGCCGCCTGTAAAATGGCGGATTGAGAATTGCTGAACCAGTTACGAGTTTCCAGCATCCGGTTTCCAGCTTCACTACTCACAGTTTTTCTTACCATATTCAAAATATTTATAGCCCAAACTAAATTCCTGATGCCCCAGTTGTTCCGATTTTGTTTTTTCCCCCTCGATAATCCCCTTGATTAAACCGCAAATCTCGTCCCCCACCTCATCTAAAGAAGTCCCTTCGGTAATAATCTTACCAGCGTTGACATCCATATCACCGGCAAGGTTCTCGTATGTTTTGGGATTTGCACAAACTTTGATCACGGGTGAAATCGCAGAACCCACAACCGATCCCCTTCCGGTGGAAAACAGGATAATATGGCAACCGCTGGCGATCATCTCGACAATCTCCGCATTGTCGTTGATATTGGGAAAGCCCCAGCGTGCCGGGCCATCGGGGACGACATCCATAAAATAAAGGCCTGATTTTACGGGGATTTCACCCGGTTTTATCAATGCTTTGATGGGCATGCTCCCACTTTTGGAATACGATCCCATGGATTTTTCCTCAATAGTTGTCAGTCCTCCCACGGCATTTCCGGCCGAAAAGCTATCGTGGCCCATTTTCTTGTAGTAATCGTCCGCTTTTTTGATGCAGTTTACAAGTTCGCTGCCCACAGCTTTGGTTTCGGCCCTTTTCGCCATGAGTTGTTCGCAGCCCATCAGTTCGCCGGGCTCTTCAAACATGCAGATCGCTCCTTTTGGGATCAGTTTGTCAAAGGCTTTCCCAATGGCTGGATTGGCCGTAAACCCGCTCGTGGCATCAGAACCGCCACAAACGGTGCCCACGATCAGATCGCCGATCTCAAAATCTATTTTTTCTGTTTTTTCTGTTTTTTCCAGATCAGAGAACATTTCATTTATAACATCCACGCCCGATTTTACAGAACTCAACGTTCCACCGCTTTCCTGAATGACCAGTTTTTTCGCCGGCCGGCCACTATCGGCGATTACGCGCTGCAGGCGGTTTCTATTGAAATTCTCACAGCCCAGCGAAACGAGCAAAACCGCGCCAACATTGGGATGTGTACAGAGATTTTCCATCATTTTCTGGGCATAATCGTTGGGCGCACAACCGCTGAAACCGATCAGGTGAACCTCCCTTTCGGGAAACCGGGAAATAATCTGCCGGGCAACGTGGTGCGCACATTCTACCAGATAGGCGACCACAATCACGTTGCGGATGCCCTTTCTTCCGTCTTTTCTTAAATAGCCTTGCATGGGTTGGGTTTTAGAATAGTTTTAAAATGAAAGTTTCAATAGTGGAGCTCGCAAATGACAAAATAGAATTTTAGGGGCGTCATAAAAATGTGCAAAAGCATTTTGAACCGATTCAGGCTTTTTACCCCTTCCATTATCATCACGTTAAGTATTGAGTTATTATAACGTTCTACCAAATAACTTAATAACTTAACAACTCAATAACTGTTTTCCCAATCGAAAATCAATTCTGCTGCTTGAGGTCATTGATCACATAATCAGATGCCAAATTCTGTACATCTACATGCTGCCCGGCTTCTATGTCCTGCGTTGCGCTACCAATGGGATGGCCATATTTTAACACTTTTGCCCCGTTTTTGATCGGTTTTATGGCGATTTTATGGCCAAAGGTAATGGCCGATCCCAACTGGATTTCCTGTCCATTTATGTCGATTTTCGCCCCTTTTTCGAGGTTTTTTAGGGCGATGACCACATTGTCGTCCGGATGTAGCTGAATAAATGGATTCATAGCTTACAAAGTAATGGGTTTTATCTGCGGAATCATAATTTTTAAGATAGCCCAGGCCAAAAGATACATCGAGCTGGCAATAACGAAAATCAGGGTATAACTCCCGCTGAATTCCAGAACAAGGCCTACAAATGAAGCCGCCAAAGCCCCACCGATCGACCCAGTGAATCCCGAAAGGCCTACCATAGTCCCTACTGCCTTTTTGGGATAAATATCGGAAACTACCGTAAAGATATTCGAGGCCCAGCCCTGATGGGCAGCCGTTGCAAAGCCAATAATGACGACCACGACCCAAAGGTTCTGTACTTCGGTTGCAAAGATCAAGGGCAGGATCAACGTGGCACAGACGAAAATGGCCGTTTTACGGGAAAAATCAACCGATCTGCCTGATTTTATGAGCCGGGAGGACAATCCGCCCCCGAATATGCCGCCGATACTCGCCATCGTGTAGATCACGATAAGGGGTAAAACGGTGCTTTTTAGGTCAATATCCTGCGTTTTGTTGAGAAAATCAGGTGCCCAGAAAAGGAAAAACCACCAGACCCAGTCCGTCAGAAACCGGGTGAGGCAGATCGCATACGTCTGCCTGTGCTGAAATAAGGAACCCCAAGTGATCCCGGTTGCATCGGCCAATTCGGTCACAGGATCGTTGTCCGATAAAATATAGTTCAGTTCCTTTTCCGAAACTTTTTTGTGCTTTTCGGGGGGGCGGTAGATGAGTAACCAAAAAATGATCCAGATAAAACCCAAAAGACCAGTGATGATAAATGCCCATTTCCAACTCATACTGAGCGTAATCCAGACAACGATGATAGGCGCAACAATAGCACCGACATTAGAACCCGAATTGAAAATCCCGGTGGCCAATGCCCGTTCTTTTTTGGGAAACCATTCCGCCACCGTTTTTACGGCCGCGGGAAAATTGGCGGCCTCCCCTACGCCCAAAACCGCCCTAACCACACCAAAACCAAAGACCGAATGTACGACGGCGTGCAAGAGGGCGCCCACGCTCCAGACGATGATAGCCAAAGTATAACCGAGACGTACACCCAGTTTATCCAGAACCCTTCCGCTGAGCAGGAGACCAATGGCATAGGCGATCTGAAAAGCGGTAACGACGTACCCATAATCGGCCTCGTCCCAATGCAGATCCTTTTCGATATACGGCTTCAACAGCCCGAGGACCTGCCGATCGATATAATTAATAGTCGTGGCAAAAAACAGCAGGCTTACAATGATCCACCTTATTTTTGAGTCCTTCATAGTTGTTTTTCAGGTTATTGGCTCTATACCGAATGCTGTGCAAATACTCAAAGAGCATGACTTAGGACGTAAGACTATGAGGTTATCAAAATCAGTTTAATTATATGATCAATAATTGATTATTAAATTCTAGCAAGCATTTGTCTTACGTCTTATGTCCTTTCGTCCTAAGTCTTATTCAGATTGCTTCCACAGCAATAATGGTAAATCCAGTTTGTTTATAGGTTGTATGAAATTCAGGTTCTAAAAACCCCCCACGGCTCCCCCATCGATGGGCAAGAATACTCCGTTGACATAGTTGGAAGCATCAGATGCCAAATAAAGCGCCGCGTAACCGATATCTTCCAGTTTCCCAAAGGTTTTGGCCGGGATTCGGTTCAGTATTTTGTCCCTTCTGGGTTTATCGTTATCCGTAGCTTTATGTAGCATGGGCGTCTCGATCCAGCCGGGAGCAATGGTGTTGATGCGGATGTTTTCGGTGGCGAGTTCGGCGACCATACTGCGCATCAGTCCCAGAATAGCGGTCTTCCCCGTGGAATAGGCAACCACCTGTTCCATCCCCATCACGGCGGTCATGGAACTTATAAGGATAATGGAACCCCTTTTCCTTTTGACCATTTCCTTTGAAAATTCACGCGTCAAAGCGAAAACGCTCATCAGATGCACGTTGAGCACTTTAGCAAATTCGGCATCTGTGGTGTCCAGAGCGAATTTTTTAAGGTGTGTACCTGCATTGTTGACCAAAATATCAACGGTACCCATATCCTTTTCGATTTTGGAAACCAGATCGGGGATTTTCTTCAGATCGGTTACGTCAAAGGCCATAAAATGGCATTGATCGCCCAATTCTCTTTGGGCTTCTATGAGCTTTTTTCAGTACGTCCCAAAATCATTACATTTGCCCCGGCTTCTACGAAAGTTTTAGCTATTTCAAAACCGATTCCGCTCCCGCCGCCGGTTACAACGGCTTTTTTTCCTTTTAAATTGAATGCGTTCATATTTTTGTTTTTTTTCTATATTTTAAAAATTAAAAAAGATCAATATCCGTTCAGTTCTATCAAGGTATTTAACATGTATCGGGAATCTGGGTTTAGACCTACAAGGAGGTCCGCGGGAAAAGCGGGGAATACCTTGCAGGTCATTACATAATTCCGAATTTATTGAAGGCTTCCACGGTGCTCATTCCGTTCTGCAATGCTTTTAAAACGGCCTTTTCGCCCCTTGCCTTTTCCAAGGCCTTTTCAAAAACGGTATCCTCGATTTCCTGCGGAACGACCACAATTCCGTCCCGATCGCCATAAATAATATCGCCGGGATTGATCTTTACCTTATCGATCTCAATGGGTACGCGGTAATCGATCACCTTGCCCCGAGGCCCCTGATCCTGTGCATAAGTGCCCATGCTGAACAGCGGGAAACCCAACCACAACACCTCATTGGTATCCCGGGAATACCCATGGACCACCGCGCCGGAAGCTTTCAGTTTCATCGCCCGTATGCTCATCAGGCCGCCCCAAAGCGCGTAGCGAAGGGAAGCTCCCGTACAGATATAGACCTCGTCTTCCGTTAAACTGTCCAGCGCCTCAAACATGATCCCGAAAGGTTTGTTGATGAACCTATTGGCCGAAGATTCTAATTCTTCGCCAAAAACATCGGCCTCCAGCACCGGCATCGCCCTTCCGAAGACGATCATTTTGGGATCTAATGGTTTTAGACCTTGCGGCAAAAACTGGTGCAGATAGCCCATTTTATCCATCACGTCGCCCACCAGCGCGGTAAACAACTCCGTGTGGACAAGTTTCTTTAATTCTTTAAAATTTTTATAATGACTCATTTTTTTTTGAATAAATCCATTCGCGCTCATTTTAGCGATGATAATAAACATCTTTTGTCAAATCCCATCCCCAGCCCTTCCCCAAGGGAAGGGAGTCTATTCGAAAACGGATCAAAATTATATAAAACAGTAAAACCTTCCTTTTAATTGACCGTGATCTTTTCCTGGCCAAGGTTGACTATTAGCCGCATTTTTATAGGGGCGGCGTTTCTGGATGTACCATTTCAAGAAAACTTCCTCCAACTCGGGATTATGTGCATAATGATTGCCATTTCCCCACATGATCACCGATGGATGGTTGACATCGCGCGTCACCAGCTCTTTGACCAGCGGGGCTCCGTTCTCGGTGGTCAGCACCGTCCTCCAGCCGGGGAGTTCGTCGAGCACCAGCAGCCCCAGAGAAGGGAGCACGAACGGTATTAAAATTAAGGTCTTTCATCAGCTGCACATCCCTTAGATTATTCGCTGCACTCAATGCACGACCCGTTTCCGGGATGATACTGTGCATGCTCGCCCCTTTGAGCAGGATCCGCTTTCCGTTCAGGTAAAAACCGTCATGGTCGCGCACTTCAAAGGTGCGGAAACCAAAACGCTGGGTCAATGTATGCACGACCTTCCCGTCCTTTGTAAGGTTTATTTCAACATTATAAAGGTTTGGGAACTCATGCGACCAAGGTTTGATGTTTTCAATTTTCGCTTTAAGCGTAACCATACTATCAGGTTTATTCACTTTTATCTTAAAAATATTACCCAGCGGCTTTTCGTCAAGGCTCATTACCTGTGCGGTGACCGTTTCCGCATTCGTAGCATTTTTTAGATAGGCATTAATGTTGATCTGACCATCCATTTTTGCATCAAGCGCAATGTGGTCAATATGGGAAATCGGTAGAATATCGATGTAAACGGGGCGGTAAATGCCCCCAAACAGCCAAAAACGGCAACGCGTTCTGCATGCTGTAAATTAGCATCTTTTGAAGGTTTGCTCACCTCCACCTCGATCAGGTTATCCCCTTTTTTTACGAGGTCTGAAATATCATAGCTGAACTGGGTATAACCGCCCTGATGCAACGCCCCAGCAGACTTGCCATTAATTTTGACCTGGGTATCGGTCATCGACGCCTGAAATACCAAGCGGAAATATTTATCCTTCACGGAAGCCAATTTGAATGTACGCTTATAATAGCCCGTTTCGGGATTGGTCTCATAATCGGGACGGTCGGTTCCGTAGGTATAATAGCCAAAACCTTCAAACTCCCAATTGGACGGCACAGGGATCGTTGACCATGCCCCGCTGTTCCTACCCGTATTGCACTTAAAATCCCACAGGACGGAATCATCAGCCCCTTTTCCAGACAGATATTTACGCTCTTGCGAAAAGCCGGAAAAAAAGAACGCAACGAAGAATAATAGGCAGAAGAGCTTAATCGTAAAATTCCTTTTCTCTCTATCTGTCTGATAGTATCTCATTGTTTGCCATTTACTTCTACTTTTCTGCAAGGGGTGAAAATTTGTTACCAATTTGGGTTTTGCTCAATATTGGGGTTGGTGTTCAGTTCGTTCTGGGGTATGGGGAAAAAAGCGTGCCTGGAAAGGTTAAAAAACTGGCGGCCCTCCTTGTCGCTATCTTTAATTTCCTGTTCCAAAAGGCCCCAGCGCCTCAGGTCATAAAACCGCTGTCCCTCACGGAAAAACTCGATCATCCGCTGGTGCCTTATATCGGCCATTACCGCATCCTGACCCAAGCCGGGCGTTAAATCTGCCAGATCTGCCCGTTCCCTGATCCTGTTTATGAAAGGATAGGCGGCCGCTACCTTGCCCTGCATCGTCAGGGCTTCGGCATTTAGCAAGAGGATATCGGCAAAGCGGAGGGCTTTTTCATTGATATTTGAAATCCAGATGCCCTCGTTGTCCGCGTTGTAGTTCTGATATTTTTTGATCATGGATTTAAACCGAAACGGAAGCTCAAAATCTGAAAAAGGCCTGTTGTAGAATGTGGCGCCCGGATAATCCCAGACTAGGGAAGCGTACATCCGAGGGTCAAAATCGCCGCCCACGGTTTTTTCTTTTTGGAACTCATCAAAAACCTTATCGGTGGGGTGGCCTTGAAACCATCCCCCCCACCTCGGCCGGGGCAAATGCCTGAGCTGCCACAGTGCCCTGTGCCTCGTTTGCGTTCTCCCCGGCCCAAGGGCTGCCGCCGCCCACGTCCTGGTTCTGGACCTCAAAGAGCGACTCCTTGTTATTATCATTTTCGGCGATAAAATTGTCGCTGTAATTATCCAGTAGGTCATAATTGAAGGGGGCTTTTGAAAATCCATCTGGGCCAACTAGCAATGCAAACTCTTTTTCGGCTTCCGGCCACATTTTCTGATAGACATAGGCTTTCGCCAAATAACCGATGGCCGCCCCTTTTGTTGCCCTACCCACATATTCCGAGGGATAGGAGGCCGGCAGCGAATCTTTTGCCGCCTGGAAATCCTTGACAACTTGGGCCCAGACTCCTTCCACCGGGGACTGTTTCACAAAATAATCCTCCCGCGTCTGTGGGACTTTGGTAATTAGGGGGACAGCACCAAAATTTATGGCCAAATGGAAGTAGTTCAACCCCCTCAAAAATTTTGCCTCAGCGATATATTTGGCTTTTTCCACTTTTGGTATTTCAATTGTAGACGTATTTTCGATCACTTGGTTTGCCCTAAAAATCCCTGTGAAGCAACCCGTAAATATATCGCTGGCAATCTGGTTCGTGGGTGAATTTGTAAAGGTGGACACCCGATACATGGAGGTCACACCGTTGCGGATAAAGAAATCATCGCCACGGGCGTTGATAAATTGTGCGCCCCTATAATTCCAATATCCCTGACTGTTTTCCCGCAAAACCTTATAGGTCGCCGCTAGAGCGGACTGTACATCACCCTCGGTTTTCCAAAAGTTCTCCTGGGTCACAATATTGGGGTTCATCTGCTCGAGCTCGTCATCGCAAGACGCGAACACCAGCAAAAAAACGCTGAAATAGATAAGTTTTTTCATGACACTAGTTTTTAAGGTTTAAAAAGATAATTGTATACCCCCCAGAATTGTTCTGGACAGTGGATAGGCGACTTGGCCAAAATCAACGCCCCGGTTCAAAACCGAACCCGCCCTTCCCAGATCGGGGTTATAGCCTTTATAATCCGTTATGGTGAACAGGTTGTCAACGCTTGCATAGAAACGGCAATTTTGGATTTTTAAGGGCCCTAAAAGGGTTTCGGGAAGGGTATAGCCCACTTGTAAGGTCTTTATCCTTAAGTAGGATCCATCTTCCAAAAAGCGCTCAGAGGTCTGGCTGTTCAGGTTGGGGTCATTGATCACGGGGCGAGGTATGTTGGTGTTCACATTATCCGGCGACCAGGCGTTGAGCGTTGCCCTTGAGTAATTGATCTGACTGTTCATCCCCTCAAGGTTCTGACGGAGCACGTTATAGATCTTGTTGCCAAATGTGCCCTGCAGGTAAACGTTCAGGTCAAAGTTTTTCCATTTCACATTTCCGCCAAAACCAAAGGTGAAATCCGGGGTGGGGCTACCCACATATTGCCTATCGCTCTGGTCGATCTGGCCATCATTGTTAAAATCAACGAACCTGATATCCCCAGGCGCGGCGGTGGGCTGGATAAGTTGACCATCGACAGCATATGCATCCACCTCTGCCTGCGAGTCAAAAATACCATCGGTATTGATGAGGGAAAAAGAACCTACTGGCAGACCGGCCTGCGTAACGGTAGAGGCCCGACCCTTGATTGTAGGCCCGACCTCCAAAAATCTGTTGAGAGCCCGTGCCCAACTTATCGACCTCGTTGTTAACGGCAGAAAATGTACCCATCAACTGATAAGAGAGGTCATCATTGATTATACTGCTCCAGTTTATGGAGGCTTCAAAACCCTTGTTGGTGATCTCGCCAGCATTGATATATGGACTGCCCCTTGCACCGGTAGATTTGGGGATGGGGACCCGCAGGATAATATCGGAATTTTTCTTTATGAAATAATCTGCCGTGACCTGCAGCCTGCGATCAAAAAAGCCCAGATCAGTACCAATATTGAAGGTTTTGGAGGTTTCCCATTTTATGTCGGGCGTGGCAAAGGTAGTCTGTATTGCCCCCGGCCAAAGATTTTGCCCCTGGCCTA
>JBDNGW010000455.1:0-1740 GCA_041689735.1 Leeuwenhoekiella sp.
GCCCGTGGTCGCTGGTATAATTATTGGGATCATAGCGCGGTAGAGGGCGGTAAAGAAATGTGGGTAGATGCTGATCTTGCCTATATGCCCATATTTATTAAAGAAGGAGCAATGATACCGCGGTATCCCGTACAACAATATGTGGGTGAGATAGAAATTGAAGAACTGGTCCTAGAAACTTTTTATAAGAACGGTATTGAGCGCTCCACCGTTTATGAAGATGCCCAGGATGGTTATGATTATAAAAAGGGTAAATATTCTCTTAGAGAATTTAAATTAACTGGAAAAGAGCAAGAAGTCATTATTCAGCAGCATAAAATAGGCACTTTTATCACGAGCTATGAACATCTTGTCTTGAAGTTCATCGGTTTTCCATTTGAAATAAAAAAGATACAAATAGATAATGTAGCTTACGATTTGAACGAGATTGATTATAACACTGAAAAAAAATGGTTGAAAGTCAATAAAGATTTTACCACAATTCACATTTTGGGATAGATTTTGATAGATAACTCCAATCAAGGGTTGATAATCGAAATTGGAAATCAATGATTTATTAGAGAAAACTCATTTTTTTTAATCCGTAAAAGCATATTAAACTGGTTTTTAAGTCAAAATAGGAATATAACCCCTGAATTACACAGAAAAACAACATTAAGTTTCCCCTTATCACTTAAATAATATGAAATTAAATAAACTAATACTTATAGCTTCGCTGATCTTTATGATAAGCGGCTGTAAAACAAGTCCGTTTACTGGCAAACAGACCTTGAATTTTGTTAGCAACGAGGAGCTCTTTCCTATGTCTTTTCAGCAGTACAATACATTCTTATCAGAAAACAAAGTGATAACCGGTACGGCTGAATCGCGAATGGTCAAGCAAGTAGGTGAGAAGATCGCAGTGGCTGCAGAGCGTTACATGACCGCGTTAGGTTATCCAGGTTACCTTAAGGATTATAAATGGGAATATAATCTGGTGAAAGATGACGCGGCCAATGCGTTTTGTATGCCTGGCGGAAAAATCGTCGTTTATACCGGTATCCTTCCCATAACTGAAAATGAAGCGGGACTGGCCATGGTAATGGGTCACGAACTGGCACATGCCCTGGCAAATCATGGCGCGCAGCGTATGAGCGCTTCTCAAGTGCAACAAGGTGTTGGTGTTGCCGGAGGTCTTGCCCTGGGCGACTCAAAATCTGGACAAATTTTTAATCAATATTATGGAATGGCCAGTAACGTGGGTGTTATGCTTCCCTTTAGCCGTAAACATGAGTCTGAAGCAGATGAAATAGGAACAATAATTGCTGCAATCGCCGGTTATGATCCAGCCGCAGCCCCAGAATTATGGAAGCGAATGGCGGCAAAATCCGGCGGGCAGGAACCTATGGAAATATTAAGTACCCACCCTTCTTCTGCATCCAGAATTGAAGCGCTTACCGCACTTGTTCCAAGGGCAAAACAAGAAGCGGCAAAGTTTGGGGTAACGGAGTTTAAGAGTTAGGAGTTTGGGAGTTTGCGAGTTCAGAGTTTTGAGTTCAGGGTTAAAAGTTTTAAGTTCTGGGTTCGGAGTTCTGGGTTCGCAGGCTTGGCATTCATAATTTAATATGACTATCCGTTTCTTGTACCAATGGACAAATAAGGTTATCTTTGGATAAGAATATTAAATCAACATCCTAATGAATTTACGTGCTTTCTTTGAGAAATATCCCGACGAAATTACCTCAATGGAGGGATTTAAAA
>JBDNGW010000456.1:0-2961 GCA_041689735.1 Leeuwenhoekiella sp.
AACCATCAGTAATGCCAAAAAAGGACTTTTGGGAATACATCATAATTGTATAAATGACCAGTATATGCAAAATTACTTGGATGAATTTTGTTACAAATTTAATAGAAGGTATTTTGGAGATAAACTATCCGATAGGTTATTAATTGCGGCTCTTGAAACAACTTGGTATTAGTTAAGGATAGTCATATTTTAAAATATGTTCGCGTAAAATATCTGGATACATAGATCCAGCACCTATAAGGCCTAGATCACCGGCATTACTCACTGCACTGGCTTATCGCCAACCGCTGTTCCAAACCATTCCCGCTTGGATTAATGGATAATTAATATTAAAAAGTGTTGTGATTTTGGTTGGGTTCATGATTCTTTGAAGTATTACGCTCTTATTATCGTTGAATCAATTTATATTTTAAAAAGCGTAAAGTTTGAAATTGATAAATTCCTGGCAAAACTAAATAAATCAACAGGTAAATTCTATCTTTTTTTGTGTTGAAAGGTAGGTTGAACTTAGAACTATTCAGTTCTCTATAGCCTTGAACTATCTGTTTTATCACCACTGGTAACTATAGTGATATAGATCCACTTTTAAAAGCTCTAAAACATCGATTTGATTTTCAAAATTGGGTGATTTAGTTTGTGGAACTTCTTGACCCAGCATATTAAAAAACTGGACTTTACTTTTGAAAATTGGCTTAGGAAGCGCAATAGTCAAATTATCATATTCTTTATGATTACCATATCATAAAAATCCTCTCTCGCAATACTTTATTTTTCAATTACTAAAACACCATTGTTGAACGCCATTTCAAAATCGGGAATACCACAGCCCAATTCATTCGTTGGACATTGGAACCGGGAAGCCGATTCACGAACTAATTGCATAATTTTGGTGTTGTTTTAAGTGGTAGAGCGCGCCATAAACAGGCGACCGCACCGGCAATGGGCAAACTAAAAGAGGTGCCATTTACTAATTCTATATGACCAGAAGTATCAACTACAGCAGTTACTTTCCCTACGGTATCACATTGGGTTTGACGCAGCCAACTACCGTAGGTCCTATGGAACTGCATTTTGCGTAATTACCACTTGAATAAACCGCACTAATACTAAGTACATGTGGGGAAATCAGCCGGTGTCGCAACCGTTCTAAAATTACTTTTACCATCGTTTCCGATAGATGTCTAGATTAAAGCACTGCCGTATTTATAATTTACTGTATTTTCAGATTTTATACATAGTTTTAAAATGTGCACCAGTTCTAAGTTTGTTTTGTTCTTTGCACAAATTGAAAATTAAATAATGCTTATAAAATTTAGGTCTAATAAGTTTTTAATATTTTCGTGAACTGTATATGAAAGTGATGTTTACTCATTTAGATCGGGTAAGATCACGAATTCCGTTGCTACTTTTTAGAGCTGAAATGAAAACTTCATTTACTGGAACATCATGCGTGTCAATGTCTGGTGCTGTTCTTTTCAATCTAAGGGCTTTCTAGTCAACATAGTCCGTGGACTGGCCAGATAGGTATCTACTTTCGCTCTATCTACAAAAAATACAAGTGCATCGATCTGCGCAGAGTGGTAAAGCAACTTAGGAACAGGATGAATAATTAAATCTAAATCACGGAGTTTTTTTAAGAAATAACGCCGCTTCCCAAAAGTTCATTATCTTGATACCACGCTACAAATTGACCTTCAGAAATAGCAGATTGCGGATTTGAAAATGAAACATACATTCCGTCTACCATTTTATGCAGCACCGCTTTTTCCAACGGCTGGCGGTAACGGATTCTAGCCTCGACTTCTAAAATGTCACCAGCAATAAGTTTAAGATCAGGTCTTACCCAGTGTATCTCCTCTTCTTTTACATACAAAGCACTTCTATATAAACCCGGGTGGTCCTTACCCTGACCTGTATAAATCACATTTTCGCTTACATCTGTATCAATTACAAAAAGAGGCTCGGGGGTACCTCCAACAGCCAAGCCCTTTCGCTGACCTTTAGTAAAATAATGCGCTCCTTGATGCTTACCAACAGTTTTTCCGTCTGCTATGGTGTATTTGGGTTTCTTGGCCAAAGTAACAACAACATCTGTTAGTACATCAAAACCAACACGTTCATCCTTAAAATCATTTAATTTTTGAATAGAAGTTTCAGCTGGTATTTCAACGATAACACCTTCTTTGGGCTTTAATTTTTGTTGAAGAAACTCTGGAAGACGTACTTTGCCTATAAAACAAAGGCCTTGAGAATCTTTCTTTTCTGCAGTTATAAGATCTTGCTCTTTAGCAATTCGACGAACATCAGGTTTTTGGATATTACCTATTGGAAAAAGAGTTTTTGCCAATTGCTTTTGTGAAAGTTGACATAAAAAATAGGATTGATCTTTGTTGGCATCCGCACCGGCAATTAATTGGTATATAGTTCGACCATTCTTTACAATCTCACTTTTCTGACAATAGTGACCTGTAGCGATATAATCTGCCCCCAAGTCCATGGCTATTTTCATAAAAACATCAAACTTGATCTCACGGTTGCAGAGCACATCGGGATTAGGCGTTCGGCCCATCTCATACTCACGGAACATATAATCTACAATCCGCTCTTTATATTCCTTACTAAGATCAACTGTTTGAAAAGGAATTCCCAGTTTTTCTGCTACAAGCATAGCATCATTACTATCATCAAGCCATGGACATTCATCAGAAATAGTAACTGAATCATCATGCCAATTTTTCATAAAAAGCCCGATCACATTATAACCCGCTTCTTTTAATAGATATGCTGAAACGCTGCTATCCACTCCACCACTAAGTCCTACAATTACTGTCTTCATATCTATAGGTTGAATATATTCTGTCGATAAGACCATTGTAAAATTACCAAAAACAGGGTTAATAAGCATTTAATTCCCAGAAACTCACGCCACCCTTGGCGCTGGCACAAAAAAAAAAGCCCCCC
>JBDNGW010000457.1:0-4472 GCA_041689735.1 Leeuwenhoekiella sp.
ATCGTGAGCGAAGTGATGTATGACGATAAAACCAAAAAGGCGACTGGGGTAAAAGTTATAGATACTGAGACTAACGAAAAAATGGAATTTAAAGCTAACGTAATTTTCTTATGTGCTTCGTCCATTGCCTCTGCGTCCATATTGATGCAATCTAAATCAGAGCGTTTCCCTAATGGGATGGGGAATGACAGTGGCGAGTTAGGCCACAACATTATGGACCATCATTTTAAGGCTGGCGCAACCGCAAGCTACGATGGTTTTGAAGATAAATATTACAAAGGCCGTCGCGCAAATGGCGTGTATATCCCACGGTTTAGAAATGTGGGAGGTGAATCTGATCAGCCATCCTTTAAACGGGGTTATGGTTACCAGGGAGGTGCCAGCCGCGGTGACTGGTCTGAAGCGGTTGCAGAGGCCAGCTACGGATCTGATTTTAAAAAGGCGATCTCAGAACCGGGCCAATGGCAAATGGGACTTATGGGCTTTGGCGAATGCCTTCCCTATCATGATAATAAAATGGTTCTAGACTACAATAAGCTCGACAAATGGGGTATGCCTACCGTAACCTTTGATGCTGAATGGAAAGAAAACGAGTGGGAAATGCGGAAGGATATGGTAGCACAGGCTACGGAAATGCTAGAAAAAGCAGGATTTAAAAATGTGCAGCCCATGGATGATCCCGGCGCTCCTGGACTGGGTATTCACGAGATGGGTACAGCACGTATGGGTCGCGATCCCAAAACATCTGTACTCAATGGTAACAATCAAGTGCACGCGGTATCCAATGTGTATGTAACTGATGGTTCTTTTATGACTTCTGCAAGTTGTGTGAACCCATCACTTACCTACATGGCAATGACCGCGCGGGCAGCAAAACATGCGGCTGAGCAATTTAAAAACGAGAAAAATTCTTAATGATGAAAAGAAGAGATTTATTAAAAAACCTGGGACTTGGAGCTGGTTATGTAGTAGTAGCCCCTTCGCTTTTCAGTTTATTGCAGAGCTGTAAAAACGATCCAGATTGGCAACCGGTATTTCTTACCGCCAGTAGTGGATATGCGCTAACGCATGTTCTCGATATCATCATTCCTAAAGATGATACACCAGGCGCCAGCGATCTTAACATCGCCCAGTTTATAGATAGTTACATGGATCAAGTGGCAAAAGATGAGGAGCGTGACAGCTTTAAAGCCCAAGCTGATGCCTTTGCTATTAATTTCAAAAGCGAATTCAACAAGGATATCGTAGATGGCAAACCAGTGGAATTTGAAAAAATGGTAGCCAAATATCTAGGTGCTGAAAAAGAAAAACGTGCTGAATATGATGAGCGCTTATCTGCAACACAGGATCCCGAAGGACCAGAAAAAGAAGAAATAGATACCGAAGCAAACTCCTATGCTTATTTGAAAGCTGTGCGTAATAAAGCCGTATGGGCTTGGAAAAACAGTAAGGAAGTGGGAGAAAATGTACTTTGGTATGATCCTGTACCGGGAGCTTTTATAGGATGTCTGCCCTTAGAGGAAGCCGGCGGCGGTAAAATAATGTCCTTATAGATGAAAAGAAGGGATTTTATGCAAAAAGGAGCCCTTAGTGGCTCCTTTTTAGCTTTAGGGGCAACGAATTCTTTGACTTTCGAAAATACAAAAGTGCATCAAGACCTCTATAAATTTAAATTTATAGAGGTCTGTAGGTAATATCATACTTTAAAATTGAGAAGAACGCTGTTTTGTGGTTCCTCCCTTTATTTTCAAGGGGAGCCTGCACCGAACTTGCTTCGGTATACCGATAGGTGGAGGGTTTTCATTGATGTTTGCAGAAAATTACATCTTCAAAATTATGATTTGTAGAATATTATCTCTAATACAACTATGCATTTGACAATTGTTTCCTGCAATTTCAATAGTGAAACCTCATTTTGCAAGGGTGCCAAACAATAAATTCAGAGTTAAATGTCGGGAATAAATTGATTTTTCGATCGAGAAAACCTGTTTTTGATCTTTTTTTAGGGTTTTGGGCGTTTCCCTGCGGGGTCGGGCTTTCCGTTTCAATCTTTTTGCTCGTTCCTCTCAAAAAGGATTTCCACTTCAATCCCTAACGCGGAATTCGTTTTTAAATAAATAAAGTTGTTTTTTAGGATAAGTAGGTAATTTCATTGCTCAATATCAGAAAGAATTACGTTCCGTATTTAATCCCCTTATCTTCAAAGGGAGAGCCTGCACCAAACTTGCTTCGGTATGCCAATAGGCGAGTTTTCATCGCTGTTTATAGAAATAACATCTTCAAAATACTAATGTACAGAATATTAACTATAATATAGCTATGTATTTAAATGCTGACCTCCATAAATTTATTATCCATTTTTCAGCTGAAATAGCCAAAAAACGGTCAAAAACAGTCAAATACGGTAGGAATGAGACCTATTTCAGGTGCTTTTATAGGCTTTCAATGCGTTAAAAAGGTTATGTGAAACGCTGTACATCCATTCCAGTTGGTCGATAACCACGCGCGCTTCCTTCATTTTTTCCCTGAATTCCGGATGATTAACAGCTGTTCCCGCTTCGTACTGTTTATTACGCTGCTGGGTCAAATCTTCATAATGCGCGTTAAGGTTTAATTTGGCTTCATTAAATAGTTGATCATTGCCCTCCTTTAATTCATGTTCTTCCAATATAATTGCCCTGCAATTGAGCAGTTTTGCGCTTATGGCGCTTATACTGTTCCTGAAATCAACGGAGGCCTGTGTAGTATGATGAATTTGAATATATATTCCCAGTGATGCCCCCGCTGCCAGAAGTGTGTGGCAGTTTACCACGATCTCATATAATTCATTTGTTTTGATCTGGCGGGATTTCGGTTCTTGCGTCATTCGCTGAAATCCCGCATGCAAGTTCGCGATATCTAGAAAAGCCTTTTTACGTGCGAGTTTATAGGCGGTGTCCAACTTTAGGTCATCTGCGTATAATTTTCCTATTTCAGTGATGTAGGCTTGCAAACTGTTAATGCTGTCAGTTACCTGCTGGCGAATGGTTTGGTTCTCCCACGAAGGCCACAATAAATAGTTGGCCATACTTGCCAGAGCGGCACCTATAAGTGTGTCTAAAACCCTGTATTTAATAACGCCGAGCACATCTGGAGTTAACAGGGCATATACAAAGACAAGCGTTAAGGTTATAAAAACAGCCGCTGTTCTGTAATTATGTTGTATTAGGCTGAAAGCCATCGTCATGCTTATAAAAATGAGTATGCCATAGATAATCGTATTCTGGGTAAGCAGCACAATACCTACCGCGACAACGCCACCTATAACAGTGCCAAGTGCACGTTGTTTAGACCTGTCTTTAGTGAGCACATAACCGGGCCGCATGATTACAATAGTGGTAAGAATGATCCAGTACGCGTTCTGAATAGAAAAAATGGATCCCAAAAGATATCCGGCCAATACGGTGATGACAAGTCGTATGGCATGTTTGAAAATGGGTGAATCCAGTGAAAGGTTTTCCCGAAGCACATCCCAGCTGTATTCTGGTTGCGTGATAAATTGATTTTGCTCTTCCTTTTTAAGGACGGGTCTATTTTCGATTCCCTGAGAACTCAACACCCTTTTTATTGAATTGAGCTTTTGTACCTGTTTCTCGGTATAATCATATAGATTTCGAAGGATAAGTAGATTTTTCGGTTGGGTAAGTACACCGCACTCTTTCTTGTACTCTTCAATCGCATAAGCCGCATTCTGTAGATATTCTTCTAACTTCTCATCATCGTGAATCGTCTCAGATAGTTCTTTTTCCGAGAAAATCTCCAGGCGGTCGGCCACTAATTCAATCACTGCGGCAAATTTGTCAAGTACCTCTCTATAGGCTTCTTCGTTATGATCATATTTTTCATAATCTACCGGATTTGCGGTGGCCAGTTCAAGCATATCCACAAGATCAATGAGCAGTAATAATTGCTTTCGTTTTGAGCTTGTAGCACCAGATTGCTGCCGCTGTGTCATTACCGCATTCCTAATATCTTCATGGTCTGTGGTTATGGTTTGCTGAAGGCTTAACAGCCTGTCAAAAACAACTTTCCGATTTGCAGCTTTATACAGGGAAACGCGCACTTTTAAATATTCTGAAGTGTGCTTCATACAGGCGTGTATGAGTTCTACGCTGTATTTATTGGTTCTATAGCTGCGGAATATGGAAGCCAGTATCATGTACCACAGTCCGCCGAGAAAAACGTACAGTAAGTTGTGGTAAAGCACGGCGCCCGTCTGTGGATGCGCAAAACTGAGAACGAGTGCAAGAAGACCCGCAAAAGATACCAAAGAAGCCCTAAACCCGTATACCGCGATAATCGCATTACAGAAAACTAGCACTGCTAGCACGGGAATAACTAGATAATCCACTTGAAGGGAAAGATGAATGCAGGCAAAATTAACAAGTGCCAAGACCAAGGCGGTGCCCATACCATAAAAGTGATGCTTTCTA
>JBDNGW010000458.1:0-4265 GCA_041689735.1 Leeuwenhoekiella sp.
AAGTTATATTTAATCAATAAAAAGTACTCTTGGTTTTTACCCAAAATATTCTTAATTTCAATATTAGCTTCCCTGTTTTCTTGCTTTAGTTGCCCATTGTCTAGAAGAATATCGCTCTCTGTGAATGTTACAGGTTCCAATTTAAAATCTTCTTTGTTTATTTGGTATAACTCGAATTGATCTGTGGTCAATGCGATAGTTCCAAGCTGTGCGATATAAGGAAATTGATCCATAGATAATTTTGCTTGAAAATTTTTATTTTCCGGAGGCGAAGATTTGTATTTATGCCAAGCGTTCGGAAAATCGTGTTTTAAGCTAAATAAACGGGTTAATCCAGATTCGCTAAAATCATCTTTTATATGAGTAGAAGCTCCTTCCGCCAATTGCGCACCACCTTGTCTCGCGGTATAACGTATGTGGATGATCACATCTGTAATTGTATTGTAGTCAAACTGTCTGTTTTCCGCCGGAAGCTCCAAGCGCCAAGTGCTTTCTACCCCTGCATTCTCAAAAGGCAAAAATCGTTCTCCTTGCAAGTTTACTTCAAAAAGACCACTATCATTTTGGGCACTGCTTGTAACGATAGATTGAATGGTCCCGAAATAATCGATAAATCGATCATCTTCATTTTCCGTTTGACGCATATAACTGTTGCCTATTAAGGCAGACTTGCGAATGGTACTTTTTTGAAGTGATAGCGTGCAATTGACGTTTGTATAAGGACCAGTTACTGCGGGAACAGAAACGGCTACCGTTTTTATACGTCGCATATAATGCCCTGGACAATCTAGATCGAAAATCCATTCGGGAACTTGCAGGGTACATGAGCCCGTGGCTTTCAATTGGAGCAAAGCCAAAGGGTTTAGCTGATTGATTGAAATGTGTTTTGTCAATTCATATTCACGCTTGTTATAGTCATGGTAGGCCATTTCCATGCGTTTGAGATCGAAGGAAAGAGCTTCACCAGACAATAGACCTTTTCGGCCAGTGTCCCAATAATTAAATTTGATAAAGTCGCGCTCGTCTGCTTCTGGTCGCATCAGTTCGTGCTTCATCGTTTGTTCGGCCTTTTTCGCGATGTCGAAGGCAAACTTGTAGGATTCGTGGTACAGCTTTGATAATTCGCCCTGCATCCAGTAATAAAGTTCCTTATTTGTAAACTTATCCTTCAAGAAAGTATCAACTTCTTTAGCATTTTCAATTTGTTGGAGCTGGTTATCGTATTCTTTTTTGGTGATTTGCTCCCGGATCAAGGATGAAATGATTTGCCGGCCCATTTGGGTGAGTTCTTTGGCCGCGAGATTAGCTTGAAGAATCCAGTCATTAGCACGGCGCTGATAGGATGCTGTTTTAGAAACCATACCTGCTTTATCTTGTTCCCAAGTAGCAAGACCTCTAGAAATCTGCGCACCCGTTTTTGATACATCTGATAATTTACCTCCACCCCCTATTTTAGAGGAGGTGCCCATTCCCCAAGGATGTAGGTCAATATTAAAATCGGGTATCAAAGTTAAAACAGCCGCTATTGAGTCTAAAGTCGTTCCAGCAAGCCTATATCTTTTTGCGTCCAAAAGATGCTCACTTTCTTTTGCTTCATTAAGGTTCAAATGTAGTGCACTTTGATCAGGAACACCCAATATATCAGTGCCCAATATGCCTGACGATTCACCATTACTGGCTTGTTCTAAAATGGAGTAATCGTCCAATTCGATATCCGTCTCATACTGGCTTACCAATTCCTGATAAACTTCATCAAAGTTTTCTTCACTTAAGGCGGTGCGCTCCAGGTCAATTTGTTCAAGATCGCTAAAGTCACCTTCTTTATCACCCAGCAACATTTTGTAATAACGGTAGCGCTGGTAGGCAGATTCCCGCGATTTAAGTATTGAAGCGGTGGACGATTCCGATTCTTTCCATTGTAGGTAGCGGACGTCACGAGCTAATTCCTGAATATGAATTTCCTGTGTCTGTCGCAAGAGTGCGATGGACTCTCCGTCCTTTTTCTCCAATGCCGATAATAATCCACCCCCAAGAGAACGCACTTCTCCACAAATTTCCTGGGCTTTCTGTATTAACAGTATCGAACGTATCGGAGATATAGGTTGATTCAATCCACTTATCAAACTGCCAATATCAATTCCACCCGCTGCCGCTTTTACCAGCATACCCGGATCAATAGGTGGCTGAAACAATGGCAGTTGCCGTACGATGCCTTCAATATTCATACAATGGCGTATTTTGAATAAGCGATCGCCCACCAAATCCCAATAACCCAATAATTTATCGTTTTTCGGGATGCAGAAATACAGACTTTGACCGATGCCCAATAAGGTTCGGGTCGCATCACTATTTACGTTTTTACTCTTCGGGAGACTTTGGTTAAACGGAAAGGCATTTTCCATCTCAACCAAGGCATTGCCAAAACTGTCGAGTTTGTTCTTCAAGGTAGCGAAAGTTTGTGCTTTTGTAGTTCCCCGGCGTGGAATAGCTTGAGGTTTCGGCCCCAAAATATTGGCGGCCAGAACATAAAGTTGCGTAGCTTCGTTCAGGGTTTCAATCGAATCCTGCCGAAACAGGCTATCTCCCCAAGCCACCAGATTATCAAGGTATTTCATAATTACCTGAATTTGATAGGCCACCAAACGCGTGCGGGCAATTACATGGGGCTGGAAGGGGTGTTTTCGCCAAGCCTCTATACTGGGATCTTCTTTATCGTTGTCTTTTGATAAATTGAGCGCCTTGAAGAAGTCTTGGACCGTTTGTACGTCAGTTTTTTTTCGAAAGGCTAGGAAATTCCAGAACCGTTGCGGAGCATCTATTGAAGTGTCATTATTGGTCGGATCAAAAATATAATGAAACCAGCGTTGGGCTTCGGCATAACGTTGGTTTTTACTCAAATGCACCGCAATGGTAAACGGCACATGGAAAAAAAGCTCCCAGTTATATACGGAGTACGGGCCATCTTTACTGACGTCGATTTCCCGTTCTTTCATCTCAACCTCATAAGGGTGACTTTCATTACTTCCGGTCCGTTTTTGTGGTTCATAAATTTTATTTAGTGATTTTTCATTTGGTGGTTCTTCATCTGTCCCTAGTTTTTTGAGAAAATCAGCATCCAGTAATTTGGGCAAAGATTCGTTGTTCAACTTGGTGATCAGGTTCCCAACGTAGGGATGAAAATGATTAGAAATTTTATAGGTGATGTTTTGTTTTTTCGGAGTTAAAGCATGTAAGTCTTCCCTCAAATGTACTTCTGTAGAGGTTCCAACTATTAAGTTTAACGCTGAATGATTATGAAATCCTGAATTTTTCATGGTGTTTTGTTTTAGTGATTAAGAGGTGAATTCTTTCCTATTTTTATGATTTTGTTCAATCGGCTGTCGTATGCACCAATAGTTCTTCCTTTAAAGAGGAATCTATTGTTATCGGGCAAGCCAAATTTGATGTTATCATTACCAAAATTGTAGCCGGGTAGGAACGGATCAACATTTTCAGGGTTATTATCAAATTTTTGATTAGGGAGTACTCGAGTGTCCGGTAATTCAAAAACTGGCGTTAGTTCAATATTGGCTTTCGGATCAGAAGCGGTAACCAGAACCCCGTAATCATTGTTCTCCTGAATGGATATCCATTCTTCTTCCAACTGGACAAAAAAGACGTGTTCATCATTTTGAATGAAAAAAGGCGTATGATAAGGCGAAGAATAGAAATGCCCTGGATCTATAATAATCCCATTATTAGACTTTTCAAAAATGATTTGGCTCGGCCGGACATAAGATTTATTTATCAAACTGTTTTTAAGATAGCCAACATATAATCTTTCATAATTATCAAAACTTCTGTATATAGCGCTCATATATCTATATTTAATTAGACTCTCAACAGCCATAGCAGTACTGTTTTCAATAGCAAGAGAGTTATGATCTGGAGAAGGGTACTTATCAATCACTTTTTTATGTATTTGAGTTTGTTCAGGAGTATTAAAATTATTCATGTCTGCAGAATACTTGTTCTTTAATTGAAACTCTCTGTAAATCATATCTTTATTAAGTCCAATATTTTCAAGTTTTATTTGAATCGCTAATATGTCAGGATTTTGAAGAGCTGGTGTTGAAAACATTTCTAACTTATTCCTTTTGTAACTATTCAGCCTATGGTCAAAACAGGATAGTTATTAACAATTTTAGTTTTGTCTTTTGTAAAAAACAGCCTTTTTGTCAACAGTTGTTGATTACCGGCCAACAACTATACACTTGATTTTTAGC
>JBDNGW010000459.1:0-4222 GCA_041689735.1 Leeuwenhoekiella sp.
TATACAGGCGCATATTTAATTACTTACAACAGAAAATCACAGAACTGATAATAAGTTCGGGGAACTTGTCAAAGCGGAATTTGACAAGGTCGAAAATGTGAATTAAATTAATGCAGCCAAAGCTGAAAAATTAAAGGAATTAACGAAAATCAAAAATATATTCTAAACGAACTTTCAAAAATCAACGATAGTATAATCAGATATTTTAAAGACAAATCGGAATAAAAATATCTGCTCACAACGTATATAAAATACAGTACGAGGCATTCTAAAACTAATGGTTCATGAATTTTTGCGAGTCCGCCAAATTTTTAAATTTGGCTTATTGAGTAAAAAAGATAAGAAAAAATATTTAAAAATTCGGCTAATGTTTAATCTGAAAGCACAAAGTCTCTTTACATGCTACGAGCCATATCCAAAACCGATAGCTTTCATTATGACTAACCAATAACCAACGATATAAATTTTTAGGAAAATTAGCTAACTACTACTGACTGAAAACAAGTTTTCAAAATATTTACGCTATGCTATTTGGGGAAATTGTTCTAGTGATTATAGGTATTTTGATTTACTTGCCAATATAAAAATGTAAGGAAAAGCAAGCTTTTAAATCATTAAAATAGAATGACACCTTTATTATGTGTATTTTGTAAAAAATCAATATTGTTGAAACATGATATGATAAATACAGATTTTACTATATGAATACATATGTATTGATACATGGGGCTTGGCATGGAGCATGGTGTTGGAATAAAATTATCCCTCTGCTTGAAAAACAAGGACATGAAGTTATTGCGCCTGATTTACCTGGGCATGGCAAGGACAAAACCCCTGTCAAAGAGGTATCGTTAAAATCTTATACAGATTGTATTTGCGAAATACTGGATTCTTTGGAGGAACCAGCAATACTTGTTGGCCATAGTATGGGAGGTTTCATTATGAGCCAAGTTGCAGAATATCGCCCAAATAAAATAGAAATGTTAATTTACATTGCAGGCTTTGTTTTGAAAAACGGTGAATCGATGTTGCCTTTCATAAGGAAAGATGCAGAATCATTACTAATTCACAATATTGATTTCAGCAAAGACATGAAAAGTATGGAATTGAACAAAGATGCCATTAAAGAGGTTTTTTATGGAGATTGTTTTGATGAAGATGTTTCACGTGCAAAATCACTGGTTGCTCCTCAATCTTTTGCCCCTATTAAGACGAAACTGAATATTACAAATGAGAAATTTAACCAGATAGCAAAAATATATATAGAATGTATTCAAGATAAAGCAATTTCTACCACGATGCAAAGGAAAATGTATGCTGAATTTAGCTGGCAAAAAGTCTTTTCAATAAATAGCAGTCATTCTCCATTCTTTTCATCACCGAAAGAACTTGTTTCAATTTTAACTATGCAATCCTAAAGACCATAGTTTTTCTATTCTTTTATAATCCTGTTATATGAACGTAAAATCGCAATTTTCAATTAATGCAGTAAATTACGATGAATATAATTGTATTCAGAAAAAGGTCATAGAAAATCTTTTAATTAAAACCACATCAAAGCCCAGTTCCATTCTTGATTTAGGATGTGGTACCGGAAGTTTATACAATTCAATTGACTGGCCGGTTGATAATTTTTATGCAGTAGATTTTTCCGAGGAAATGTCACTTATCCACCCCCACAATTCAGGTGTTAAATGTATCGTGGGCGATTTTAACGATTATGAATTATTCGATAAGATCAGCCAATATAAAATAGAGCGAATTTTTTCGGCATCATCTTTACAATGGGCTACAGATCTGGATGCGTCTTTTAAATACATCAAGGATCTTGATTCCCCAATATCATTTGCCATTTTCACTACAAACACTTTTAAAACATTGTTTGACACAGCTAAGATTCCTCCCATGTTGCGAACTATAGAAGAAGTGACATCTCTTGCCGACAAGTATTTCAATGCACAATATGAAACCGTAAACTACAAGCTTTATTTTGACTCCACACTAGAAATGTTTCGCTATATAAAGAAAAGCGGGGTCAGCGCTGCACGTAATATTCTTGATTATAAAAGAATGAAAGATTTGATAAACAAGTATCCAATAGATTATCTTGAATTTGAGGTGTTATTCATAACTGAATTATAATATGTAAAATTTCCTGAAAAAGGAAGTTTTAACTAATAACGAGAAAATTTACTTGAAGAAAACAAATACAAAAATTTTTATTTTCGGAACAGGGGGCCATGCCAAATCAGTAATTAGTATTATTGAAGCAGAAGCCAGATGGGAAATTTATGGCATGCTCGATGATCCCGGATATCAGAACACCGATTTTGACATTCTCGGTTATAAAATAGTAGGATACAGGAACGATATGTCTCATTTACAACAGGCTAACATTATGAGTGCTTTTGTTGCTGTGGGCAATAATCATGATCGTGCAAACATCACCAATGACTTAATATCCAAAGCTGTCAGAATAATACACATTGTACATCCGGCTGCTTTGGTTATGACCAAATCACCTATAGGTAATGGCACCATGATTCACGCACAAGCTATTGTTGGTCCAGATAGCAGCATTGGAAAAGGCGCTATAATTAGTGCATTAACAGGTGTTGGACATGATAGTTACATTGGGGATTATGTTCACTTAACTCCAGGAGTATTAATAGGAGGTGGCGCTATCATCGGGGATTTCTCATTTTTAGGACTTGGTGCGGTGGTTCTTCCTGGTATCAAAATTGGTAAAAACGTACAAGTTGCCGCAAATTCTGTTGTAAATAAAGACCTGGAAGACAATGTTATTGTAGCAGGGAATCCTGCAAGAGTTATAAAGAGAAATATTTCTTAATAGATAAATCGATCAGGAGCAGGTATGCATTTATCGAGCAAAATAAAGGTCTGCAAAGCTGCCAAAAATAAATTTACTGAAAAAAGTCTGAAAAGATCAATAATTCTATTTGAATACTGAATTATTGTGGTTCAAAAATTGGCCTATTTAATGACAACTTTACATTTTCTGTATTAAGGGTTAAAATCTCATTTTAAAACCAATTTGCATCATATTGGCAAATTACTCCATGAAATCTGAGCATTCAAAAAAGTACTGAATTAAAAAGTTAATGGAATTAAAAAGTTCTTAACTAACCTAGATCAGGATGTGTTAAGAAATAAAGTGACCGAATTATAAGCATTTATTTTGTTTGACCACAAGTCGAAAAACGCTGGCATTGTAATAGCTATGACGAGTATTTTGAACCTGCCTACCGACAGAGGAAGGCGCAGTGGGCGAGCAAAAGAACAAGTAAAGACGGAAGGTTATTGCTAAACAGATCCTAAAAAGTATGACAACTAAAAGACTAAATTGGAATTGAATATTTCATTTTAGCGGTTTTGCCATATATGCTGCCACAACCTGTAATGGCAATTAAAAAATAAACCAAATAAAAAACGATACCACCACGCCATATAAAATCAATTGCTTAACCACGCTACAAGCCATTTACAAATCTGTCAGCAAACATATATGGGAATATGTAGATTATGTCAGAAAGAAAAAGATCTCATCGAAAAGTCTCATATTTTATTCGACTTTTTCCATTCCGATTCGTACGACGAAAATCACAAATTGAGACAAATAGACGTAATTGCTTTGTCCTATGGAATTGATAGGGAATCCAGACCATCTTCGGATAGTTACGAAGGTAGAATTCTCTCCATTATATGCGATAACGAAACTATTGGGAAATATGAGACATATGTTTCAAACGTGATAAAAGAGAACCTTGGAGAAAGCGAAAAAGTAATTTGTAAGACAATTACGAACCCACAACAAACTCTTTCTGCTATCTCTTTTGTGGCGCGCAGGAATCTCAACTCGAAAAGAATATCAGGAAGTCGCTTTAGGACCTTGCAATGAAAAAATCAGAAAACAAATATTCAAAAGTATTCCTTCAACAAACGAGGACATCCAAATAATGATTTCCAGATTTGAAGAAGGCTCTAATTATTCTTCTTTTATTGGTCAACCAAGAAGACATGAATTTGGTCAGTCTACCGCTTATTCCATAGTAATAACCGGCTATTTAGTGTCAGCAAGAAAACTACCTGTTTTTTCAAAATCGGCTTAAATTCTTTCTGAATTTTTCTCAAAAAAACTGTAAAAGATATTTCTTGCTGATTAAATTCCTTACCAAATTGGAATTTTACGTGTCAATCTAGA
>JBDNGW010000460.1:0-7075 GCA_041689735.1 Leeuwenhoekiella sp.
GCAATTATTTTCAGCAAGGTGGATTTCCCCGAACCGTTAAGTCCCAGAATACCGATTTTTGCCCCGTAAAAGAAGCTCAGGTAAATATTTTTTAAAACGGGCGTGTTTGCACCGGGATACGTTTTACTTACCCCGGTCATTGAAAAGATCACTTTATTATCGTCTGCCATATAAATATATATTTTTTTCATTTCCGTACTTCGACTACGCTCAGCATAAACTAAAGGCGGAAATCTCATCTATTTTACTAAAATTATTTCAATTGCAATTGTTATTTCTATTGCTATTATTATTCTATTATTTTTAATGCTATAGGTACCTTTTTACTGTTATAAACATCTCTATTCGTATTCCTATTTTATTGTTATTCTCAAATTATTGCAGTTAGAATTGCTATTCTTACTGTTCTGTTGCAGTCGCCAGGCATTTTAAAAGATCAACTTTATCAACCCATTCCAAGCATCAAAAACTTTCCTCTAACAAAAAACCCATATCAATTTACTTCACCCCCAGCAACCTACACAATACAAACAATTGCCCTGTGTGATACGCATTATGTTCAATCACCAGTAAAATTTCCCTTAAAAAAGTCTGGTCTTTTCCATTCTTTACAACATCCATGATACCACTATCCTCGTTTTCCAACCACGAAGCAAGTGTATTTCTATCTTCAAAAAATTGCGTTTTCAGCCCTTTCCATTCCTCTTCATTTTTAGGGGCAGTTTCGGAAGGCCAGTAAGCGTCGGGCCAATTTTTCCTTTCGTAGTGTTCCCCCAAGCAAAAATCCATAATATCCTTTTGGGCAAAATACATATGGTAAAACAGTTCATAAATGGAATAAGGAAGATCGTAGGGGCGTTTGCCTATCTTAATATAAGGTATGTCATTTAAGAAATGATCGAGACTTGCAAAAGCCTCTCCGCCCTGTAAATGTTTTGTCAATTGACTTTTTATACGTCCTTCCTGGTTCATTCGGTTCTTTATTAAAGACAATTATATTAAAGACAGTTCTTTCTCCTTGACAATTCAGCAATTCCCAGTCGTGAAACTATAGATTCCTAAACTCTACCTTTAAGGGCATTAAAAACCCAGGCGATAGCAAAAAAACCAACGCCCACTGCACCAAAACCGTAGCCTGCCACATCTTTATAACGTACTACACCTAGAACAATAAGTGCAATGCCAACAAAAATCATTATAAAAGTAGCCCAACCCAGAACCGTGTTTTTGTTCATCATGCGTTAATCAGTTAAATTAAATTGTATAAAAAGCTTATTTACACCAATTTAAATATTTTTTCAGGTTTTCGGTAAAGCAAATCTACTTCAAATGATTCTGAACGCTCCCGTCAACTTCTCAAAGTCAGTTCAGAATAATTTTCAAAATATTTTTTATAAATCCGTTCCCTTTCCAAAGAAAAATCATGGAACTGTAAATATCGTATATTTCATAGAAATAGTACAGCCGTAAACGCTATCGTTTTCGTATTTTCGTTTTCAACGAGCAACCTCGTTAGGCCTGCCGGCAAAGGCAGGGATAGAAGCCGTTACCGTGTAACGCTGATAGCCCGGCCCCGAAGCCCTAGGCGAAGGGGAAACGCCCAAATACTACAAATGGACATCAAATTCAATAAAAACGAGGATCATAACAAATTGGCCCTTTCAGACCTGCGCAGACGTTTTGCCAAAGTAATGCTGGGCGGTGGGGAAAAAGGTATCGCCAAACAACACGATAAAGGCAAACTCACTGCACGCGAACGTATCGATTTTCTGCTAGATAATGCCGAAAAAGCCATAGAAATAGGCGCTTTTGCCGGTGATAAGATGTACGAAGATCACGGCGGTTGCCCCAGTGGCGGCGTGGTGGTAAAAATAGGAAAAGTGGGCGGAAAGCAGTGTATTGTGGTCGCCAACGATGCCACTGTAAAAGCCGGCGCCTGGTTTCCCATCACTGCCAAAAAGAACCTGCGTGCACAAGAAATAAGCATCGAAAACCGCTTGCCCATCATTTATCTCGTGGATAGCGCCGGGGTTTATCTGCCCATGCAAGATGAGATTTTCCCCGATAAAGAACATTTTGGCCGAATTTTTCGCAACAACGCGGTCATGAGCAGTATGGGCATCACGCAGATCAGCGCAATCATGGGCAGCTGTGTGGCCGGTGGCGCGTATTTGCCCATTATGAGCGACGAGGCAATCATTGTGGACAAAACGGGCAGTATTTTTCTTGCTGGAAGTTATTTGGTCAAGGCCGCGATAGGTGAAAATGTGGACAATGAAACCCTGGGCGGCGCTACAACCCATAGCGAAATAAGCGGCGTGACCGATTATAAGGCGACCGATGACCGCGATGCACTTACCCGCATTAAAAATACCATGGAAAAAATCGGTGATTTTGACAAAGCGGGTTATAACCGTAAAAAACCGGCAAAACCGACCGAAAAACAGGAAGATATCTACGGAATTCTACCGGCCAAGCGCAGCGATCAATATGATATGCTGGAGATCATCAAACGTCTGGTTGATAATTCTGAAATCGATGAATATAAAACGGGTTATGGTAAAACGATCATTACCGGCTACGCCCGTATTGACGGCTGGGCCGTGGGCATTGTGGCAAACCAACGAAAACTGGTCAAGACAACAAGAGGGGAAATGCAGTTTGGCGGAGTGATCTACAGTGATAGCGCGGATAAGGCGACGCGGTTTATAGCCAATTGTAACCAGAAAAAAATCCCGCTGGTGTTTTTACAGGATGTGACCGGTTTTATGGTGGGAAGTAAGAGTGAACACGGCGGCATTATCAAAGACGGCGCAAAAATGGTAAACGCGGTGAGCAACTCAGTTGTTCCAAAATTTACGGTGATTATCGGCAATTCGTACGGAGCGGGCAATTATGCGATGTGCGGCAAAGCGTACGATCCACGGCTAATTGTGGCCTGGCCTTCGGCGGAACTTGCGGTGATGAGCGGTAATAGCGCAGCTAAAGTTTTACTGCAAATCGAAACCGCTTCACTCAAAAAACAGGGCAAGGAAATCACAGAAGCAGTGGAAAAAGAAATCTTTGAGCGCATAAAATCAAAATACGACGAGCAAGTTTCCCCATATTACGCCGCAGCAAGAATATGGACAGACGCGATAATCGATCCTCTGGACACCCGTAAATGGATAAGTACCGGTATTGAGGCTGCCGATCACGCACCGATTGAAAAGAAATTTAATTTGGGGATGATTCAGGTTTAATCCCCCCAGCACTAAAGGAGGAGCAGGTCAGAGATTAAAAAATGAAGGTTTCAAGTTAACGCTCGACTTGCAAAATATTCCCGGCACGGGAGGACTATTCGTAGGTTTAAAACGGGTTTAAGTTTGAGGTGCCCTTACTTTCGGATCGATTTTTAGAGATACGAGTATCTATCGAGATCGTGTTATTTTTCTAATCTTTATTTTCAGTAAGGATGTTTGACTTCTTATGAAGTTGCTTTACCTCTTCAAGAACGCCCCATTTTTCAAGAAGGGGTCCTTCCAACGCTTTTTCACGGTATTCGTCAGGAGTCATAATAGGGATCCCGTAGATTACGGGATAATAACGCGCGCATTGCGGGCAAGTAAGGAGTCCTTCATGAATGTCTTCATTTTCATCCTGTACAAATATTTGAACACCTAAATCGCTTTTGTCCATGGGACAGCACAATTTGGCTAAAAACGATTTTCTCATAATGCAATATCTTTAAATTTATGGGCATAGGCTTTGGTGATTTCGGCGGGGGACTTCGCATTTAAAATTCCTGAAATGACAGCTATACCCTGCACATCATACTTTTTTAAGCCATCCATGTTAGAGAGGTTGATTCCCCCTGATAAAAAAAGGGGGATATTTGTCATTTTTCGAGCTTTCATAAGGGTTTCTGGCTTTACAAGCTCGCAACTGGAAACCGAGGGTGATGGAAAGACAGCACAAAATGAGATATAATCAAATTGATGCTGTTCTGCCCAGGCAATTTTACTCAGATCATTGGAGCAGGTCAAACCAAAAACCACTGGCTTGTTGATTTCAGTCTTTATTTGGTCAAAATGGGTCGGGATTTCGTCAAAGTGAACACCATCCAGCCCCGTTTCATTAATCATTCGCCAGTCTTCATTAATTAAAACCGGAATGTTATAAGCACTTACCACACCGGTTATTTTAGATATTAAATCAATCTTTTCCTCAAAACCAAAATTTTCTGGCCAGTGGTTCCAGATCTGTACCAAGGAGATCCCACCCTCCAGCGCAGCTTTAAGTTTGCTCAAAAGTTCATTTAAGATCATCGCGGGATCCAAAACCAGATAAATTCCGCTTAAAACTGGTTGATTATTTCTCATTGCAGTCCGTTTTTATACGCTTTAAAAAAAGCTTCCCAGTAAGGATCGATTCCCTCATAATTTATGGTTATCATTCGGTCTTTTTCCTGTACTAAAAAACCTTCTTTATGTTCGGTAAAATGCCCAACCACGGTTGCCTTGATTTTATTTTCAGCCAAATGAGCAATAAGTTTATCGGCGGCATCAGGGCTGACCGCCATAATCATCGATCCGGCACCTATAGAGTACCGGTGATCTATTTCAAAAAGTGCCGCAATTTGTTGCTGTGCCTCTCCCACGGGGATTTTGTCATCGTAAACCAAAAATCCACATGAAGACGCTTCGGCCATTTCGCATATTGCTCCCATTATGCCGCCTTCGGTGACATCATGTAAGGCTTTGAGGCTCTGATGGGGCTTTAGGAGTTCTGCGGCCAGTACGGCTTCGCGCAAAGAAGAAGTTTGGTAAAAATTATCTGCAGCCTGCTCATAAATAGCGTTCGCCAATTTATTCTTTACCGTTTCAGGGAAACTTTTAGCTAAAATAGCGGTTGAGCTCAGTGCACTTTCTTTGGTTACTATGATCGCATTGCCCGGCCGGGCTTTGTCACTGGTGAGTATTTCTTTTGTTGGAGCAGTGAGAAACATGGTGCCGCCGCCAGATATAGTGGATTCTTGGCCAGGTACCCTGCCTGTATGACCACCGGTGATCGCAATGCCAAGCTCTTTGCAAAACCGATGTATATAGTCCCAATAAATCTTGAAATCCCCCTCACTTAGATAAACGGGCAAATTGAGCACAAACTGAGCAAATTGGGGTGAGAATCCCGTGGTGGCCATGTCATTTGCCAGCAGGTGTACAGAAAGCCATGCCGACTCCTTCAAACCCAACGATGGAATTAGAGAAAGTGGGTCGCTGGAAACAGCCATGCCCAGGCCGTTACCCAGGTCAATAACCGCTGTGTCTACGCCATACCGCGGGCCGGTAAGAATTTCTTCCCTACGGCTGCCAAGACTGTTGAACAAGAGGTTTTTGAAATTTGCTGCGGTAATTTTACCAATATTTGCGGTAGGGTCGCTCATACTAAACGTCGTTTAACTGTACATGTAACCCAAAAAAGTCGCCGTAACTTATATTCCATTCCTGTACGGGGAACCATTTGGGCAACCCGGTAGTTTTCCATTTTATGGTATAATCCCGACCTTGAAGGGCTTCATCAATTATACCAATAAGCGAATCGGGGGAATAAAATGTGGCAGTAACATAAAATGGATTTTTACCAAAAAGCTGCTGCACCCTTCGGCGCACCAGTTTGGGCGAATTTCTGTTCATCATGCCAAAGATAATTCCATATTTTCCCACGCGTACGGCCTCGCGAATAACTTGTATAGGGTCTTTATAATATTCAAATGTGGTTATGAACGCCAGCGCATCAAAGCTGTGATCTTTAAAAGGCATGTAGTGCGAGTCTGCCATTACCAGATCTCCGTCAAAACGGTGTGCCCCCTGCCCCAGCATAAACGGGGAGATGTCGCCACCACTGGCCTCTATGCCAATTTCCTGCCACCAGCGTGTAAAACGGGTGGTCCCACAACCAAATTCAAGCAGTTGCCCCACACGCTCATCCCGTTTTATTAAGGAAGCCAGGATTTTTTTCTGCCATATTTCGGCGCGCTTGTAGGGGCCTTCGTAATAGTCTTCATAAGTATCGGTATGCTCGCGGTTGAAGAACCATTCATCGCGGCCCTGCCACTTCTTTAAATCTGTGGTGACAAGGTCAAATTTTTGCTTTTGCAGTTCACTCATTTCGGTTGGTCTATAAGATTAAACAACCTTCACTTTACGATAAACAGGTAGGAAAAGTGCGCTATTGACGCTAGGATGGAATTTCACTTTCCTACGCTGGCATTATCCAGTTCAGGTTAAACGGGTATATTCTCAGCAGGAAACTTCCCGCACCCCGAGCAATGCCTCAAAGTTACAATCTTTAGATCAAAAATAACACTGAGGGCAACTAAAAACAGGTTTGAAACTTTACCTTCATTTTCTCAATGTAGCGTCAATATCTTGAAAAGGTTCTTGATTTCTAAAGAAAAAAGCCGATTTTTAGCTGATTTATGTTATTTACTGCCAGAAAATATTTAAACATGTACGAAGTCGAACTTACCGCCATCGTTAAAAACAAAAGCGAGGTCCTTAAAAAACTGACAAAACATGCCTCAAAACCGGCACATGAAGTAATTTATGACGACTTATATTTTGACAAGAAAAACGAATTAAAAGAGAGGGAATGCGAACTGCGTATTCGTAAGAAAACCTATACACAAAGTGGAAAAACCATTCATTGGCTTACCTTAAAAGAAGCACCTTTTGATCATAAAACCCGTTCAAAACCGGAATTTGAGACCGAAATATCCGATTTTGAGTCCGTACAGGCGATTTTTAAAGGTTTATGCTATACAATGGATATTCAGTATACTAAAAATTGCCTGTTCTATTATGTAAACTATAAAGAAACCGATCTGGAAATAAGCGTGGTGGAACTGCCTGAATTGACTGACACATTTATAGAAATAGAAACTCAAACCGAGGAATTTGATCAAACAAAAGCCCTTTTTAAAGTACTTTATGATTTTCTGGATGAATTGGGAATGAGCGAAGCTGATCTCACGATCATACAATATCAGGATGCGGTGCGTGAAAGCAGGGAAAAAAACCATATTAATAGTTAAATA
>JBDNGW010000461.1:0-1056 GCA_041689735.1 Leeuwenhoekiella sp.
TAAGATTTTTGCCTATTTTTCTTCTTATTTCTAATTTTTGTCATGTGCTAAAATAGAAAAGGAAACTTTAAGGTAAAACGATTTTAAAATCCTATTTAAGATTTTTCGAATGTTTAAAAAGTTTGGATATATTTTAGTTAAGTAGGTAGATAGATTCGTAAGATTAGTTTTATCAAAATTTGCTGCTTATACTTTATACATTTTTCTGCATTCTTTTGCTAAAGATCAAAAAGAGAACACCGCAGAGCAGCCAGGCGGGGAGCGTTACAAAAGAAAGGAACACATCAAACTGTACGGAAATAAAATAGAACAGTCCAAAGCTCACAGCCCAGGCCCAAAAAACGGACCGATTGAAGGTTATGTTCGCTTTTTCCGCATAATTTTTAATAATGCCCACTTTTTCACCAAAGAAATGTTCAAAAACGATCACGGCACCAAAGGGAGCGAGGATGAATCCATAAAGAGCCACGAAACCCAATAATTTCATTGCAAATGCCGGAAAAAGTCCAGCAATAGTGGCAATTCCCCCAGCGATCAGGGTTACCTTGGCGGTGGAAAGTTTTGGCATGACGGTCTGAAAGGCCAATCCGGCACGGTAGATCGTGGGGTTTGCGGTAGTCCATCCGGCAAGGATCACCGCGATGATCCCAAAAACCCCTATCGCATTATATGCCAAAGGACCCGGAGCTACCGGCGGAGCTTCCCCATTCATAAGGAAAGTCTGAGCTTCTGGTGATTGTAGATAAACTGCGTATAAAAGAGCGGCGGCAATCCAGGCCATATAGTGACCTACATACATCCCAGCAGCGGTCATCCACCCTGCGCTCGCTTTTTTCGCAAAACGGAAAACGGAAAGGTCTGACATCCCCACGTGCATCGCGGCATTGGCAAACCAGGACCAGATCACAACATGCCAAAAAGTATATTTTATTTGTCCTGGAAATGGATCGGAGCCATTGCCCCAGATATCCCAAAATTGTTGAAAACTGCTTATGCCCAATTGGCTCAAGGCCACGATCCCGCAGGCAATAAAAGCAACGACAATAACGGGCGACA
>JBDNGW010000462.1:0-6119 GCA_041689735.1 Leeuwenhoekiella sp.
TAGCGCTGCACCTGGCTTTGATCTGTCCCAAAGTAGGACAACATCAGGAAAGTGCCGCCCAGAAGGCCAGTCCATATGGTGTAACGGTCGTCCAGGTTAAAAGAAAAGTCAAGGATGTTCAGTTTGCCGCTGGCACCGGCAATCTCGAGCGCATTTGTAAAACTGATATCATCGGGAAGGTAGCTGATGATAAGGAAAAAGGCGACAAACATCCCCAGAAAAATGACCCCCATTTGCTGTTTTTGGGTCACGGTGACTGCTTTTGTTCCGCCAGAAATAGTATAAATAACCACAAGCACGCCTATAATGATATTGAGCGTATTTAAATCCCAGCCCAGCACCGCCGAAAGAATAATGGAGGGCGCAAAAATAGTGATCCCTGCGGAAAGCCCGCGCTGCAATAGAAAAAGCCCTGCCGCAAGACTTCGGGTTTTTAAATCAAAACGGGTTTCCAGATATTCATATGCGGTATATACTTTTAGGCGATGATAGATCGGGATAAAAAAGATACAGATGAGCACCATGGCAATGGGTAGTCCGAAATATAACTGCACAAAACCCATCCCACTGTGAAAGGCCTGCCCTGGTGTGGATAAAAATGTAATGGCGCTGGCTTGTGTAGCCATCACAGAAAGGCCAACCGTCCACCAGTTAGATTCATTTCCACCACGTATATAATCATGTACGTTTTTACGGCCACGAGTTTTGTAGATACCGTAAAAAACGATAAAAGCAAGCGTGGCTACCAGTACGATCCAGTCTATCTGTTGCATTATTCGCAGAAGAATTTCATGATGATATAAAATAGGATAATATAGACCACATTAGCAACAAGTACAAGGGTATAATAGCCGCTCCATTTCTCTTTTTTCGGTTCCATATTATTTTTTTGATTTTCTCCCATTCTGTCCTATAGATAGCAAATTGGCAAAAAGACGGTAAGCGCCCGGCACTCCGGCGGGAAGTTCCCTAAAAAAGCTCAGCCCCGTGTAAATGTAATAACCCTCGCCATACTCAGCGACCAAAAGGCTTCCCTGAAGTGGATCTTCATCTTTGTCGTGTATCGATAATATCGGTTGGTAAGCCTTGTCCCATTGATCTGGAAAATATAGACCACGTTCTTGTACCCAACCTTCAAAATCGATTTCATTTATTTTATTGGGATAGTTCAATACTCTCGCTTTTTTATCAAGTATACCAACCTGTGCGTTTTCATCGGTCACCCTATTGCTGGAAAGTTGCAATGGGTAAGGCCCTATATTTGAAAAATCGAAACCCCTAGCGGTATTATATTGCACGATCAATGTACCGCCATTTTTTACGTAATTGAGCAGCGCAGTCTGTTTATAGCGCAAAAGGTCCACGGTGTTGTAAGCCCTTATCCCCATTACGATAGCATCAAAGGGTTGAAGTACTGCTGCGTTAATAGTTGCGGGATCTATTGTGGTAACCTGGTATCCTATCTGGCGCAGGCTTTCCGGTATTGCGTCTCCGGCACCGTTGATGTAGCCCACATTATCCCCTTTTTTCTCAATGTCAAGGCGCACTACTTTGGCCGCGTTCAGCAGCACCAGCGTTTGCAGCGGAATGTGTTCATACGCTAAGCGCACCACTTTTTTATCATAGCGTTTGCCGTTCCAACTAATGACCGGCCTTAAATCTCCCTGACTGGTCTTATCTGGCGGGGTGACCGTAAAGAACAGGTTTTTGCTCTGGCCTTTGCTTTGTAACTTTACGGTTGCTACAGTGGGTTCTACCTGCCATCCTTCCGGGTGATCCAGATTTACCGAAGCCTCAATACTGTCACGGTAAGCGGTAATCTCTACGGGAATTTCTTTGGGTTCCGCATCCGCGAAAATGATCACGGGTTCCTGTAGACGTGCCCCCAAGGTGGGTACGATCTCAAAGGGTTCGTAAACCTCGCCATTTACTCGATCATTATATTTATATACCAACGGAATGCTAAAGGGAATTTCAGTTCCATTTAAAGAAAGGGTAAATACTGCTTTAAACTTGCGCGGGGTATCGGGAAGGCCTATCAGTTGTTGATCGGCCACCTTGTACATTCCCAGACTTCCTTCTTCCCTGAGCCAATACGCGGTGGTAAGAGCAGCTTCTCCAGTATTCATCATCACCGTTTTCTGAAAGTTGATATTGTTTTTCAGCGTGTCATTTATTGCGATCTGGCTGGACACCGGTTGCAGGTCAACATCTAGCAATAGTATGGGCCAATCACTCCTGTTTATGGCTTCTAGGGCAACTTCAATATCTTCAAAGGGCGTGGCGGTCTGTTGGCTCGTCGTCGCTTCGAGGTACAGACCGGCGCAGGCCTTGATAATTCCCGTTATTTCTTCGGTTTTTATGCTTTTCCAGTGGGTGTCTTCGAGCGCGGTGATAAGGGGATAGGCCTCAAGCAACCCGGGCAAACTTGCCGCGGGATTTTCAAAATCAAAGTTTTTTTGTACTTCCATAAGGATTTTGTCTATGGCAGCGCCGCCTTCCAATCGGTTCCAGGTGGTGTCTATTCCTTCAAAGATATTTCCGCTTTTGGGATAATCGCCTTTCAGCAGCTCCAGATATTCCACTTGGCTGCCACGCGAACCGGTGTTTCCAAAACCCTGTGATTTATGCTGACTGCGGCTCATCGCCGAAATTTCGGTATTGCTCAGGCCCAGGCTGGGATAATAAACGCCCACATCTACCGAAACCAGGTTGCTCTTATCCGCTTTTTTAAAAGCTTCTGTGCTCCCATAAAACCACCACGATGTGTTGAAAAACTGTCTTTTGGGCTGCCAAATTGAAGTATGTTCCAGTTGCTTTGGGAATTTTGTCGGATCATCTACAAGGTCAAAGGCTTCCACGCTCAGCATGGCGGATGAGGTGTGATGACCGTGGGTGCTGCCCGGCGTCCGGTGGTCAAAACGGTTGATGACCACATCTGGCTTGAAGGTGCGCATGGCCCAGACCACATCGCTGAGAACCTCCTCCTTATTCCAGATTTTTAAGGTTTCTTCGGGGGTTTTTGAATATCCAAAATCATTGGCGCGCGTAAAGCGCTGTGTTCCGCCGTCTATTCTACGTGCCGCAAGTAGCTCTTGTGTGCGTATAACGCCCAAGAGTTCGCTTAGTTCCGGCCCCACCAGATTTTGACCGCCATCGCCACGGGTCATGGAAAGGTAGCCGGTCCTGGCGTGTACCTCGTTAGAAAGATAGGAAATCATAGCGGTGTTCTCATCATCGGGATGTGCTGCCACATACAGCACAGAACCCAGAAAATTAAGCTTTTGAACCTGCTCGTAAATCTGTACGGCATTGGGCTTTTTTGGTTGCTGAGCCTGTGTGTGAAAGTGAAATAGAAATAGAAATAGGATTGCAACGAATAGCGGGCGCAGTTTGAGTATCATGAAGAAAGGGTGTTTTGATCAAGTTTCAAATATAGTTAAAAGGAAATGGGGCTTCTTGTTATTCCTTTGTTTTTTACACCTCAAAAGCCGTTCCTACAAGTCCAGACTATCCCTTAAATATTCGAATTTTTTAGCATTTTGCTTCCAGTACTGTGTTTTAAGGGTTTTGAGCCGGGTCGCTTTTGCGGTAAGCATGGGCGCATTTAGCCCAGAACCGCTGCGGTATGATTCTTCCCAACCCGTAATCACGTATGGAAATTCGCGTTCATAGTTGATGACCAGTTTGCGATCTAGTTTGGTGTAAGCGACGGTATAACTGCTATCGGTTTTGCTCAGTTGAGCCTCATAAGCTTTTAGTTCGGCGTGTTTTAAGCGGGTAAATTCCAGCGAGGGAATTACTAGCTGTTTTCCGGTGGGAAGGCTGTCGGGATTTACACGCAACTGTGTCCACAGTTCATCTTCGAGAATTTCCTTGTGCAGGGCAAAATTTTTATCGGCTTCCCCTTCAAAATAGGAATGTAGGGTTATTTGGAAATTCCCACGGTTATTGAGTTGCATGTATTGCTGGCCGCACCATTCCTGCACGCTGTTGCTTACTTTTATGGCATGGCTTTTTTGTTCCAGCGGATAAAAAACGCTGCTCATAATGGAGTAAGGGTAAATTCCGGTAACAAAATTTATGGTTTTGTTAAGTTTGAGTACCGGCACATTTTTATCGGTTTGGTCATTTGCCTTTACTTGCTCATTGGGCAAAAAATCTTCTTTTACAAAAACAAGTACCGCTTTGCCATCGCGCATTTCGCCATAACGCGGTTGTTTGAGTTGGTACGAAGTGATTTCAGCTTTGCCTGAAAACCAGTAGTCCTTAAAATCAGCATCCAGATTTCTTGTCTCATAGGCAGATTTTGAATACGCTTCTGCCGTTTCTGAACGGTTGTAGCCATTATTTTTGCAGGCGGTAAAAATACTGAGAACGGCGAAGACGCCGGACATAAATTTTATTGCAGACATTATTTTTAGCTTAAAGGTAGCATTATTTATTTAGAAATTCGTTTAACATTTGGTATAGCAAGTGTGTTGGCAGTCCCATTACGGTGTTAAAGGAACCTTCCAACTTTAGCATCCCAATGTGGCCCAACCATTCCTGAATTCCGTAGCCGCCGGCTTTGTCGTATGGTTGGTAATTTTCAATGTAATAATTAATTTCTTCAGAAGTAAAAACTTTAAAATGCACAAAAGCGATATCACTTTTTACTATGATTTTATCGGTTGAAAGCAAGCAAAGGGAAGAGATTACTTGATGTTTTTTACCACTTAAACTCGTAAGCATAGTGCGTGCTTCAGCGGCATTTTTAGGTTTCCCCAAAATCAGATCTTCATTTATCACAACGGTATCTCCGGTAATAACGATTTGGTCGGGTTGGAGATCTTCTTTAAAAGCTCCGGCTTTTGCTAATGCAATATATTCCGCTACTGCGGAAGGGCTTAATTCCGACGGATAGCTTTCATCTACGGAGCACACAATGACTTCAAAATCAAGATCCATTGCCTGCAACAATTGTTTTCGCCGTGGCGATTGTGAGGCGAGAATTAGTTTTTTGGAAGCTAATCTGGTTTTAAGCATATAACAAACTTAAGCTGAGAACGCCCAACGAAAAAATTCCGAAAAGCATACTTATTTTTAAATATAGTGATAATCTGGAAAACTCTTTTTTTGAAGCGGCAGCCCATGCTTTAATGGCAAAAAAGAGCAAGGAACCGGCGACAACAAAGAGCAGATAAGCGGTTGTAACAGGATTGGTATATAAGAAGTAATAGATATAAACCACGAGTACGGCAATATATACAATAGCAAGAACGCTCATGATCTTTGCGGTGCGCACACGGCCCAAAATGATGGGCAGACTTTGCAGACCATACGCATGATCGCCGTCCATATCTTCAATATCCTTGACAATTTCACGCAATAAATTGAGCATAAAGGCAAAAATCGCATAATCGCGCAGCACCGAAATGGGATTGGTAAGGGAAGGACCAAAATCCGCAACCATAGGCGAAAGGTCAAAGATAACAACAAGAAGTATTGCCGAAGCTACCAGCAGACTCACTAAAATATTTCCGACCAGTAAAATCTGTTTTAAAAACGTCGCATAACTGTATAAAAGTGCCGAAATAAACACAAAAAAAGCCGCGTAAGCACTATTTCCGCTTTGCAGTGATAAGACATAACCCAATCCAACGCCGGCTATATTTAGAACCAAATAGTAATTAAATGCCCTTTTTTCGGTGATTTTTATCGGAATAAGGCGTTTTTTTGGCCGATTTATACGGTCAATTTCAATGTCTTCTATATCATTGATAACGTAACCCGCCGCCGCGATACAAAGGCTCGCCATAGTAAGCATAAAGAATTCTCCAGTGGAAAGCGCAACAGGAATATCCAGCGCCTTTAAAAAACCAAAATGCACAAGCACTTGAGTAATCAACAAAAGCAACAGGTTTTTAAACCGAATAAGATTTAGAAAGTGCAACGCGCTTTATTTTGTGAAGGGTCAAAGATAGTTATAGAGGGCTTTTGCTATTATAATTATTGTCTTATTATTATTTACTTATGACTCGAATTTTGAATTTTAAATTATATACTCAAGTTTCGCACCTAATTTAAGCTGCTAATTTACTGTTATTTGCGAGATTTGGCGGATTGTTCAAAAACGA
>JBDNGW010000463.1:0-2075 GCA_041689735.1 Leeuwenhoekiella sp.
ACATCGCCTTTCATCATCATAAGTTGGGTGACACCATTTATGCGCACCGCATATTTAAGGGCTACAAGATCAAGCCAACCGCAACGGCGCGGCCGCCCGGTAGTGGCGCCAAATTCATTGCCCACGCGACCCATGGTCCCGCCGTCTTCGTCAAAAAGTTCAGTGGGGAAGGGGCCAGAACCTACACGGGTTGTGTAGGCTTTAAAGATGCCATAAACCTCATTAATATCCGTGGGTGCTACGCCCAGACCGGTGCAGGCTCCCGCCGCAGTTGTGGTTGAGGACGTTACATAGGGATACGTTCCAAAATCAATATCCAACAGCGAACCCTGAGCGCCTTCGGCAAGAATCATTTTTCCTGCTTTTTGCGCCTGGTACAGATATTCTTCCGAATCAATAAATGTCAATGATTTCAAAATTTTAATGGCGGCAAAAAATTCGGTTTCCAGTTCGGCGAGGTTGTATTCAATTTTTGCGTCGTAAAAATCGATCATTGCTATGTGTTTATCGCGCAGTGCGGCATAACGATTTTTCCAGTCGGTCAACTCCAAATCGCCTACCCGAATGCCATTACGACCGGTTTTATCCATATACGTAGGGCCGATTCCCTTTAATGTAGATCCAATTTTTGCCTTTCCTTTGGAAGCTTCTGATGCAGCATCCAACAAACGGTGCGTGGGCAGAATTAAGTGCGCTTTGCGGGAAATGAGCAGCTTATCTTGGATATTTAAGTTGAATTTCTTTAGATTATCCAGTTCCTTTCTAAAGATAACGGGATCGATGACCACGCCATTTCCAACCAGGTTTACTGCGTTTTCATGAAAAATCCCCGAAGGAATTGTGTGTAAAACGTGTTTATGACCGTCAAATTCTAAAGTATGCCCAGCATTGGGACCGCCTTGAAAACGGGCGATGATGTCATAATCTCTAGTAAGTACGTCAACTATTTTTCCTTTGCCCTCGTCGCCCCACTGGAGCCCAAGTAGTAAATCTACTGCCATCTAATCGTTAGTATTTGTGTTTTCTTTAGGTGCTTTTCTGTTTCCGTAAAAGTAGAGGGAATGTTTTTTGATTTCAATATTAAAAACCTCTTCAATAGTGGTTTTTATCGATTGAATCCTCGGGTCGCAAAATTCGATAACCTCACCGGTATCGGTAAGGATCACGTGATCGTGTTGCCTGTCGAAGTAGGATTTCTCATACTGCGATTGATTTTGTCCAAATTGATGTTTGCGCACCAGACCACAATCAAGCAAAAGTTCTATCGTGTTGTAGAGCGTGGCCCTGCTTACGCGGTAGTTTTTATTTTTCATGCTGATGTACAGTGACTCGATATCAAAATGATCTTCGTGGATATAAATTTCCTGTAAGATCGCATAGCGTTCTGGCGTTTTGCGGTGGCCATTATCTTTCAGAAATTTTATGAAGACGTTTTTTACGACTTCCTGATCTTTGTTAATTGTTGCTTTTATTGCCATAATGGGTTTTCTATCATACGGGTGAATCCATCCGGATATAGCCATTTTTCAAATTTATGGCTTTAAACTCACGAATTCTAAAAAAAATCGCGTCCATTTTCGGTATTTGGAATGGAATAGCTTTTCCGCATAATATAAGCAATATTAAGTGAAATGGTCGAAGTAGTCTCCGGTTATTTTAAGGGTTAGATTGTGAGTTCTTAACAGAGGTTTTTTTTCAGAATGGGAATATTTCACGCAGTCCTTTCGCCACCTGAGGTGCCATTTTACCTTAAAAAAAGATAGCGTTTTATACGCATGTTTATTTTGATATGTTTCGGAATATTTTTTATTCCGAAGAAAAGGATAAGACTTTCTATACTTTTAAAGAAAGTGTTGGGTTTGGTTGTTTGCAGGTTTTTTTCAGAATTAAAATCTTTCACGCAACCCTTCCGTCACCAAAGGTGCCACCTTCCCTTGAAAAAAGGGAAGGAGCATTACGTAACTCATGTTTGGAATACTAACTATTTCGTACAGAAGGAGAAGGTTTTCAATATTTTTTAAAGAAGTATTAGTTTAGCTGATTGCAGGTTTCTGTAGAATTAAAAACTTACGCTC
>JBDNGW010000464.1:0-2467 GCA_041689735.1 Leeuwenhoekiella sp.
CTTCCTTTAGATTCCACCTCGCAGTGGACACCCTTGCCTTAAGCTAATGGTAGGTAACTACAGACCCCCATAACGGACTTGCACCGTCGAGTTAGTTGCCATGCACGGCACACAACAATAAAAGACAATCTTTTCAGATAGTCTCTTAGGTTAACTTGATCAATTACCCCAGGGCATCCCCGCAAGGTATAATTCGTAACTTATTTTTTGAATTTCGGATCTAGAAATCAGGGGATAAAACAATCAGGAGGGATTAAAAGACAGCGTTGATTATTTGATCTCGAATGCTTTTGTTTGCAGCAGCAGCAAGGGCAATGGAAACAAAAAGTCCAATCATCGCATAAGAGAAATCTTTAAAGATCATTATACCCGCTTTTTTACGATGTTTTTTTCCTTTTTTATTCCTGGCTAAACTGATGGCAATCTCACGTCCACCAATTATACCAAGGAAAACCCAAGTAGTACTCATAGGTACAGTACTGATAAAAAGTTTATAAATAAGCAGAATTACATACGTTAAATCTACCAAGGTTGCGGCACGGATATCAGAAATCCGGACCTTTTCACTTATTACTTGCTGAATTTTATCCCCGCGCAGATAAAAGAGTAAGCCAAGACCTGCAAAAATGGTCGATGCAAAAATTATAAACTGGGTTAAGCTTTGCTCTCTGGGAAGAAAAACAGCGATATTTGCACCGTCCTGCATTACCCAAACTGCCCAGAGCGTGCCACTCACCACCCATTGAACGATAGTCCAGGTCACATGTGTTTTTCGGCTTTTAAAATATTTCTTTATGAAATTATAAGAGAGGTACCATACCAAAAATGAAAGGACAAAAGCCATAACATAACCCGACCAGCTCTTCCAAACAACAGAAGTAATCCCAGCGGTATTGGCACTAAAAACACTTAAAAGGAGGAATGTTGTAGATACTGGCATTTTTAATCGGGTAAGGATTAAAAGTACCAACGGCGCAATGATCTGAAAAAAACTGAAACTTTCTGGATGGGGATAATCCGAGCTACCATCTGGATTTACAAGCCGCTGGTAGGTAACATCCCCATCAAAATAAATCCAACTGAAGATAACCGTAGCAAGGAAAATACCTCCTATATAAAGCCACAAAACCCACCACTTTCGGGTTTTATTGCTCTCAATAAATGTTCCCAAAGATTGAATACTATCGTTTGCAACAGCCGCATAAGCCGCAAAGAAAAAACCAACCCACATCGCAGCGCGGCCATAACCTGTAGAAATTCCGGCTACAATAATACCAACAATCACAAGAGAAAGAAATGTTTTCTCCTGAACCATAAAATCCAGCACATTTAAATAGGGGCGTGACCGGTCACTACGCTGGAACTTGTTGTTTTTTGCCATTTAAATAGCGCTATTGAATTTAAAATTAGTTTTACACCGAATTTTCGGTCAAAAAATTTTGGGACTCAATATTACGCTGTTCAAATCTTATTACAGCGATTTCAATGTTGTGCTATTGTTAAGTAATTAACAACAGATAAAAATTCTGAAATTTAAACTTCTATAAATAAAAAAAGAATAACAAAGAGCAAAAAAAAGCTATCTATCACTTTTTATTAGATGGCCTTTTTCTTGTCTAAAACTATGAGGGTGATTTTCCTGTTGATAAGATGGAAAAAGAAGTCCTATCCGCTTCTTTCCGGTGCGCGTAGATGATCACCGTGAGCAACATCCGGGAATGATACCGGTAAGCACCTCCTCCTTTTTGATTTCGCTTAAATCATTGTATACTGAAAGGCCGATTCCCGAGGATGATGGGGGAATCAAATTATCATAAAGGTAAAAAACTGTAAAAACACGACAACAAAAAAAAGACTGCCTTTTCAGACAGCCTTTCCTCTTTGGGTTAAAAAAATCTTAATTTGAACTTACCACACGCGCTCCTTCAATTTTCCATGTGTTAACGGCTGCGATTTTGGAATTGTTATAATCAACTTCCTTTAGGATATTGTCATTTTGCCAAAAGAACCATTTTCCGGTTTTTTCACCATTTTCGTAATGCGCTTCCGCAGTTTTATTTCCTTCCTTATCAAAACTTGTCCAATCTCCTTGCAGCTTACCTTGTTTGGTATAAAACCCTTTTTGACTTACCTCACCATTACTATGATAAAGTGTCGCTTTAATAAAGTTACCTTCTTTAACGTAATCGTTCTTAACTTTTTCCTGAGCATTGGTGAAGAAAAACCCTCCTACCATAGCAATAATCATGAATATCTTTTTCATCTTCTTCGTTTTTAATAAACTTAACCATTCAAATATACATATAATTTAAACATAAGGAAACATTTACACAACATTAAGGTAACATTGGGTGTGCTTTGGACTGTAATTCAGTGTTTTGAAACGGTTACTATTACTGAACATATTGATAATACGGGTGTTTGGTATAGTATTACCATCTTAAAATTGTATTTTTCCAGACAGTAA
>JBDNGW010000465.1:0-2847 GCA_041689735.1 Leeuwenhoekiella sp.
CTGTAAGTTTTGGCTCGTTGTTGTTGCTGAAACGCCTGCATTCATATTGTAGATGTTCTTCAAATTTCTCACAGACGTAATCATATATTTTCACTAACTTATAATCCTTGTCATTGCTGTTTGTATCCATAATAATATCGTTAAAATTGACTATTAAGATACTGTATATCAATGACTTAAACAAGTTTAATGCGTTGTTTTTCAACAAATTGAACTTGTTTTTCCATCTTTTTTTAACCCTTGATTCGCATTACAAGCCAAATAACATAGCCATAAGCCTGAAAAACCGGCGCACCAAAAATATTGGGCTTATTATCCCTGAAATAGTCAATGATTTTTTTGGTGAGGTAATAGGTGGAGTAGAAGAGGTGGCCAATGAGAAAGGCTATAATGTTATTGTATGTCTTTCTAATGAATCTTTTGACAAAGAAGTAGTCAATATAGATACATTGGCCCACGGCGGTCAAGTTGATGGATTTATCATTTCATTGTCTAAAGAAACGATGCTGCGGCAGGATTACAACCACCTTATTGAGGTAGAAAACCAAGGTATGCTACTGGTCATGGTAGATCGCGTTACAGAGCAGGTACTTTGTGATAAAGTGATTGTAGATGATGCCCGCGGCAGTTACAATGCCGTAAGCCACCTTATTGAAAAAGGCCGAAAGCGCATTGCCATTATCACCACGGTAGATTATATAAGTGTCGGTAATTTACGTACACAGGGCTATTTAAAAGCCTTGGGCGATCACGGACTAGAACAAAATCCAGATTTGGTTGTACGTATAGATGGTATTGAAGATTGCGAAGCTCCCATTAAAGAGATGGTCGAAAAGGAAGATATTGACGGGATTTTTGCGGTTAATGAACTTTTTGCGGTCACGGCAATGAAAGCGGTACAGAATTATGGCAAAAAAGTACCAGAGGATGTTGCGATAATCGGTTTTTCTGATGGTAAATTGCTCAAACATGCCACTCCAGCGGTGAGTACGGTAAGTCAGCATGGTAAGGAAATGGGTTGGGTCGCCGTAAAAATGCTCATAAAACGCCTACAGTCTGACAAGGAAGAAGAGAGTTTTAGCACTCGGGTGATTAGAACCTCGATAATTAAGAGGGATTCAACGGCAGATTAAGAACTATATTTACAGATTTTCAAAAAACGTAAACGCTATTACATAAACTTCATTATGAAGCTAAGGCTTATATTTTTCTTTTTATTTTGTTTTCTGATGACAAATGCACAAATACAACGCGTCGAACCGCCATTCTGGTGGAGTGATATGCACATTCAAAACCTACAGATATTGTTTTATGGAAAAGACATTGCCGATTATAAAGCACAGGTTTCAGAGGGTATTGAAATTCTTCAGGTAAGGAAAACCGAAAACCCCAATTATTTATTTGTCACTATAAAAAGTGATAAGGTCAAATCGGGAACGTACACTTTCCGTTTTGAAAAAGAGGGAAAGAAGCCATTATTAAAGGAGTATATTTTTAAAGAACGCAGAGCCAATTCCGCTACGCGAAAGGGTTTTGATAGCAGCGACATGATCTATCTGCTTATGTCAGACCGTTTTGCAAACGGAAATCCCACCAACGATTTTGATCCTGCAATGGTGGAAAAAGCCAACCGTAAACAGCCGGGCGGCCGTCACGGCGGTGATATAAAGGGAATCATAAATCATCTGGATTATCTGGAAGAACTTGGGGTCACCACTTTATGGAGTACGCCGCTCAACGAAGACAACGATAAGGGTTATTCCTACCATGGTTATGCGCAGAGCGATGTTTACAATATAGATCCCCGTTATGGGACAAACGAAGATTATAAAAACTTAGCAGCGGCGCTGCACAAAAGGGACATGAAACTTATTATGGATTATGTGACCAACCATTGGGGCAGTGAACACTGGATGATGAAAGACCTGCCCACATATGATTGGATTCATCAATTTCCCGGTTATGCAAACACAAATTACCGCATGACCACACAATTTGACACGCATACGTCTGCCATAGATAAACATTTTAATGAAAATGGCTGGTTTGTAGAATCAATGCCAGATCTTAATCAAAGCAATCCGTTGGTGCTTAATTATCTCACGCAAAACTCGATCTGGTGGATAGAATATGCCAATCTGGACGGCCTGCGGGTAGATACGTATTCGTATAATGAAAAGGAGGGCATCGCAAAATGGACCAAAGCTATCATGGATGAATATCCCAACCTAAACATTGTGGGCGAGATATGGATGCACGGGCCGGCACAGGTCGCGTACTGGCAGAAAGATAGCAAAATAGGAGCGATACAGAATTATAACTCCTATCTGCCCACCGTCATGGATTTTCCCTTACATGATGCGATGGAAGAACTTTTTGCCGAAAGGCAGGATTGGGATACCGGTATGGTGCGCGCCTACAATGTGATTGCCAACGATTTTCTGTACCCCGACATCAATAATCTGCTCGTTTTTACTGAAAATCACGACACCCAACGCATAAATACCAAATTAAAGGGGAAGTTAGCCGATTATAAACTTGCCACGACACTTATCGCCACCACACGTGGCATTCCGCAGTTGTACTATGGTAGTGAGATAGGCATGCAGGGCGATAAGGATAAGGGCGATGGCGATATACGCCGTGATTTTCCTGGTGGATGGGAAGGGGATGAAAATAATGCATTCTCCCAGATTGGGCGCAGTTAAGTACAAGAAGGCTATCATGCGTTTACCAAAAAACTATTCAATTGGAGAAAAGGAGCAAAAGCGATTCATACTGGCCATTTATTACACTACGTACCGCAAGAAAATGTCTATGTTTATTTTAGGATCCTCGATGAGAAAA
>JBDNGW010000466.1:0-5104 GCA_041689735.1 Leeuwenhoekiella sp.
AGCAAGAACAAAATGCCGAAAATCAGATCATTTTTTCCCCGGCCCTAAAGGGAATAATCGGATTTTCTACGTTTGAACCAACTTGAAACATTCATGATTTTAATTTTAACAATAATAGCAACGCTACATTAAACTAGAGCCAAAGTTTATAATAGCTTCTAATTGAATTTAATCAGTTTAACCACAATTAACTTCTAGAACGTTTTTATTAGGGGTGGAAGATCCGGCTTACTTCGGCTGGGCTCAGGGCTTGTTTAAATTGACTACTTCCTGATTTCTATCCCGCATAGCAATCGAGGTTAAGAACTGTGCCTCAAATTCTTGAAAATCATTTTGGATTGATTTTGCACAAGAGTTCAGCATAAATTTATCTACCTACAATTTTGGTTTTGTTTTGACTTTTTGCCACAAAAAAAGCCCCTTCTCTATGAAGGAGCTTTTTGGGTGGAAGACCGGGCTTACTTCGGCTAGGCTCAGCATAAACTTCTCGCCCTAAACCTTTTTATTTCAATTTAGCTTTTTGCCACAAAAAAAGCCTTTCATTTCTGAAAGACTTTCTGGGTGGAAGACCGGGCTTACTTCGACTATGCTCAGCATAAACTTCTCGCCCTACATCTTTTTTTTAATTTAATTTTTTGCCACAAAAAAAGCCTTTCATTTCTGAAAGACTTTCTGGGTGGAAGACCGGGCTCGAACCGGCGGCCTCTGGTACCACAAACCAGCGCTCTAACCAACTGAGCTACAACCACCATTTTAAACACATTTCATTACTAAAATATGCGGTTGCAAATGTACGGTAAATCCTCAATTTGCACAATACTAAATTTATTTTTTTCGCCAAAAGTTCAAATCAAGTCAAAAATCGAGTCAACCGCTGGATATCGTTCCGCTGTAAAACCTTCGCCATATTCGGTGCCTATAAGGCGACCCAAGTCTCGAGCCCGGTAATCTACGCTTTCCTTAAAGTTCATGCTGCTTATGGGCGTATTCCATTCTTCGTTTTTCTCATCATAAAATTGCGATTTATAGGCGAGAACAGCTTCTTTTTTCTTTTCTATAAAACCGGTCACATCAACTACAAAATCAGGTTTTATATTTTCCCATTGTATATAATGATACACCTGTTTTGGACGCCATTTCTCTTGTTTTTCACCATTCATCAAGGTCTCAATTTTCGAAAGTCCACTTAAAAAGCAAGCGTGGCTCACCAGCGTACTTCCGCGGCCATGATCAATATGCCGGTCTCTAATCGCGTTACAAAAAACTATCTCCGGCTGGTATTTGCGCAGTATTTCAATGATCTTAATCTGCGTTTCCCGGTCGTTTCGAAAAAAACCATCGGCCAACTTTAAATTTTCACGAACGCTAAGTCCCATAATTTCTGCAGCTGCCGCCGCCTCTTCGTCACGCTTTTCGGCGGAACCTCGTGTTCCCAGTTCGCCGCGGGTTAAATCCAGTACGCCAACTTTTTTCCCATTGGCCACTTCTTTGGCCAAAGTAGCAGCGCAGGAAAGTTCTACATCATCGGGATGCGCGCCTATGGCGAGTATGTCTAATTTCATAAGTTGTATTTTTATTACGTCATTCGACGGTGCTCAGCATAACATCTGTGGAAAATCAATTATTGACTTGAATCTTTAAGTTGAAATTTCACGTTCGACTTACATAGGGTTTGTAACGAAATAACCTATACATTTTAACTTGTTCTTTTGCCCACTAACTTCGTTAAAAAGCCTCGCTTTAGCTATGGCTAAAGCTGCGTTTTTTGCCTCGTTCCTGCACAAAATAACATTGTCAATTCTGTACACTTTATTTGATTACAAACCCTTATTTTACGAGCTGCTCTGTGTTAACTGCTTTAAGCGCTTGTTCCAGATCGGCAATAAGGTCTTTTTTATCTTCAATTCCAACCGAAAACCGCATCAAACTATCACTTATTTTTTGGTTTTCACGCTCCTTAGCGCTCATAAGAGCATGTGAGGTTTTGGCAGGGGAAAGAATCGTGCTTTCTACTCCAGCCAAGCTCATGCTGCTTTTAATAAGTTTCAATTCTTTTTGAAAATGGTCTGCATTAAGTCCTTCATTCAATTCAAAAGACAACATGCCACCGTAACCGGACATTTGCGATTTTGCCAATTTGTGATCTGGGTGTGATTTTAAGCCCGGATAATAAACCTGCTTGACGTGCTCATTTTTCTCCAGCCATTTAGCCAGTTTTTTGGCGTTTTTATTCTGCGCTTTTACGCGAAGCCCAAGTGTTTTTAAGCTACGTTCCAACATCCAGACCATAAAATCGGCCAGACTGCCGCCCAGATTTTTAGATTTATTCCAGATCACTTCCATATGTTCCTGCGAGCAGGCAATGGCACCCGCGGTAATATCGCTGTGGCCTCCCATATATTTTGTCGCGCTGTGAATCACGATATCAATACCGTGGGCAATGGGATTCTGGTTGACCGGCGAGGCAAATGTATTATCAATCATGGTAATAATCCCATGCTTTTTGGCCAGTTTTGCAACCATTTCAAGTCCGGTAATGGTCAATAATGGGTTGGAAGGCGTCTCAATATAAATGACTTTGGTGGTTTCCTTAATTGCTTTCGCAAAAGCATTTTCGTCGAGTCCATCGGTAAAGGTGTATTCGATGCCAAAACGTTCAAATTCCTCCACCACAAGGTTAAAGGTGCCACCGTAAAGCGTTTTCTGAAGCACAACGTGATCGCCATGTCTCAGAAAAGATAGCAGTGCGGTACTTACGGCAGCCATACCACTGCCAAATAACATTCCCGCCTCGGCACCTTCCAGCGCAGCGATCTTTTTCCCCAGCATATCCTGGTTGGGCGTATTGAAATACCGCGGATAGCGCTTTTTTTCCACATCTTCAAAAGCGTAGGATGTACTCATGAAAATCGGCGAAATTGCACCTTTAAACTGTTCATCCCTTACCTCGCCCACATGCGTGCAAATGGTATTTAAACCTAATTTTTCTTCTTTCATAACTTTAAACTTAAGAGCGAGTAAATTACAAAATATCGTTCGGAAAATAACCCCTCCAGTTTAAGGTTTTTTACTTTTCATAGTTGATTGTGCATCTTTTCATTCTACAAAAAACCTAATTTTGAGCATTTGTTAAACCCATATAATGACCAACCTAATTTTTGACACTTTCAAACCTGAATATACCGAAGCTTTCGAACGCCTCAATATCGCCTGGCTTGAGGCATTTTTTCAAGTAGAAGCCTATGATCGCAAGGTTTTGGGCGACCCAAAGCATTTTATCATTGGTAAAGGAGGACATATTCTAGTAGCTAAAATTGATGATAACATCGTAGGCGTGGTAGCATTGATTCGGGTTGAAAAAACGGTTTATGAACTCACAAAAATGGCTGTAGATGCTAATTATCGCGGTCAAAACATCGGGCAGCGGCTTATGAGCTTTGCGCTTGCTTTTGCTAAAGAAAAGCCAATTACCAGCTTGATTTTGTACTCAAATCGTACATTAGAGAATGCAATTTATATCTACGGGAAGTTTGGTTTTGAAGAAATTCCGCTTGAAGTGGAAAATCCTTATGACCGTGCAGATATTAAAATGAAACTCAATCTATAAATATAATTTATTTTATGAAAAACACATTACTTCTACTTATACTCTGCCTTATTTTAAGCAGCTGTAAAAATGACAAAAAAACAGAAAATACGGAACCAAAAGCCGAAAAAATGGCCATGAACGATGAAAATCAAGATGAACCTGATTTTGACATTATACCCATTGAGCACGCTACGGCAGTTTTCAATATAGATACCACCGTTTTTTATATTGATCCCGTGGGTGGTGTCGAAGCTTTTAGCGACCAGCCCAAGCCAAATGTAATTCTCGTGACCGACATTCACGGCGATCATCTCAATCCTGAAACCATTAAAGCGGTAGCAACACCAGAAACCAAAATTATCGTACCGCAAGCCGTGGCAGATAAGTTAAATGCTGGGATGAAAAAACAAGTAATTATTCTCGCCAATGGTCAAACGACCGAAATTGACGGGATTTCAATTACTGGAATTGCCATGTACAACCTGCGCGAAGAAGCAAAGGATTTTCATACTAAAGGCCGGGGCAACGGCTATACACTTGAAAAAAATGGTCTTAGAGTTTATTTTTCTGGTGATACCGAAGACATTCCGGAAATGCGCAACCTCAAGGATATTGATTATGCGTTTGTATGTATGAACCTTCCCTACACCATGACGGTAGAAAGCGCTGCTGAAGGTGTTCTCGCTTTTGCGCCAAAAAAAGTATATCCTTATCATTATCGCGGTCAAGACGGACTTAGCGATGTGGACAAATTCAAGGAACTGGTCAATAAAGGAAACCCTGATATTGAAGTGGTACAGCTGGACTGGTATCCAAATAAAGAATAAAAAACAATCTCAAGGAATAGTAAAATCCTCTAAAAAGCATCATTTTCACCTTAAAATTAGGCGTTTTTGATCACTTTTAGGGGATTTTTTAATGACAAAAAATAGATATAATGCGTACACCTCAACAGATTTTTCAGGATAATCCCGAAATCGAGAAACATCCTGCCGTGCAGGAAATAATTTCCCAATTTGAAGAAACGCGCGATGCACTTATAGATGCAGAGCAACGAATAGAGGATAAATTCGGTCGACTCAAACATATGGAAGAACTGGTAACACAGATCAGGGCAGGCATACGCGACGAACTTAAAAAAGATGAAGACGCAGCACGTTTTAAAGAAACTCCGCGTGTGGATTTTAAGGAGGCCGTGCACCAATTACAGCGTTACATTAGCGATTATCTGAGAGATTATAATATTTGGATGTAGCATTTCATTGCTGTATTTATATGAAGGCGGTTTCTTTTAAATGCCTTGCCTATAAGTATTCACTTTCCCGTTCTTCCATTGTCATTTGCATATAAGAATCTTGAAAGCAGAATACGCAACTATTAAAAGCGGAGTTTGGAAATATGAAATAAAAAGTGCAGGCAGTTATAGTATGCGCAAAATCAATTGAATCAAACTGCAATAATTGCAAATTAGGTTCGCATTCTTTATTCTAAAAAAATGAGTTTTGAACTTACTTA
>JBDNGW010000467.1:0-4950 GCA_041689735.1 Leeuwenhoekiella sp.
AGAACAAAATGCCGAAAATCAGATCATTTTTTCCCCGGCCCTAAAGGGAATAATCGGATTTTCTACGTTTGAACCAACTTGAAACATTCATGATTTCAATTTTAACAATAATAGCAACGCTACATTAAACTAGAGCCTAAAAAAACTACGTGTTCTAGCGTCGGTTTTTCTGTTCTGTCTGGCTGTCTTTAGATTGAAGTATCGGTTTTCATAGATAAATAGGTCGTTTTCAGCTAGTTTTCAGAGTTATATGGAGATTTCCATTTATTTGTTCCGAAGGATAAATACGCACAGATTATATAATTGATAAATGTTCTTCAAACATATTTGCGCTTTGGATACTTAATTCTTCGACCATTCTTTGACTTGCTTTGCGCACTATTCCCGAGTAAATCTTTTCCAAAATTTTAATCTTTGGAAAAATTGAAACACGTGAAAAAAACAATCAATTGAATGAGGAGCCATTTGAACAGAAAAAACCGCTACAAAAGAATTGGTTTTTTAGCTTTTTAATTGAAAATACCGTTTGTCAATGAAAATCGTGCTTTTAGCGCAGTTTTTCAGGGTCTATTTTTAGATTTTTGCTACCCACCTGCTGGCGAATATGTTCTTAAATGAATTTCCCTTCCTAAGTTCTCAAGCGTAGCTTCTCGGTGGTCATTCCAAAATCTTCTTCTATTTTTGATTCGCCTTATTTTCTGTTCTACTTAGATAAATCTTTTCCTAGATCCTAAACTTTGGAAAAGGTGAAACCTTTAAAAGGATAATTGATTGTACAGCAAACTATGGGGCAAAAAAAAACCGATACAAAAGCATCGGTTTTTAAGTGTTATTCGGTGGTTTTCAACTTTAAAATGCAAATTTGAATACGTTAATTTGATTCCAATAGAAAGGTCTCCGATTTCGCGGGAATGACTTTATCCACCAAAGTCATCAAAACGTATACTATCGTCTGGAATACCAAAATCCTCTCCCATCTTTTGAACTGCTTTGTTCATAAGTGGAGGACCACAGAAATAAAGTTCAATATCTTCTGGCGATTCATGCTTACTTAGATATTGATCGATCACAGCATTATGTACAAAGCCCACAAAACCGTCACCTTCACCATTGAGATCTTCTTTCACTTTCCAGTTATCCACTTCCAGCGGCTCAGAAAGGACTACATAAAAATGGAAGTTTTCAAAATCACGATCCAATTGCTTGAAATGCTCTAGATAGAACAGTTCTCGTTTTGAACGTCCACCGTACCAATATGTAACTTTACGACCGGTTTGTAAGGTTTTGAATAAATGATAAAGGTGCGAACGCATGGGCGCCATACCGGCACCACCGCCTATATAAAGCATTTCGGATTCCGAAGGATTGATGAAAAATTCACCATAGGGACCAGAAATTGTCACTTTATCACCTTCTTTTAAACCAAATATATAAGAAGAGGCAATACCTGGATTAACGGCCATCCATTGATTTTTTGAACGATCCCATGGTGGCGTAGCAATACGTACGTTAAGCATAATCTCACGCCCTTCAGCAGGGTAAGAAGCCATAGAATAGGCGCGCTCTATAACCTCATTATTTTTCATGACCAACGGCCATAACGCAAATTTATCCCATTCTTCTTGAAATTTCTTGGGCTCATCATGTTCCTCAGGATGCGCCGTTATATCAATATCCTCAAATTTGGTCTCACATACCGGGATTTCAATTTGAATATAACCGCCTGCTTTATAATTCATATCCTCAGGGATTTGAACTACAAATTCTTTAATAAATGAAGCTACGTTATAATTACTTACAACAGTACCTTCCCACTTCTTAATACCAAAGACCTCCTCGGGAATGGTAATATTCATATCCTGTTTTACCTTTACCTGGCAGGCTAGACGGGCACCGCTTGCAATCTCCTTACGGGTAAAATGGGGTGTTTCAGTAGGTAAGGCCTCGCCACCGCCTTCTAGAACATGACATTCACATTGAATACAGGTACCCCCTCCACCACAGGCTGATGGCAAAAATACCTTTTGGCTACCCAGGGTAGAAAGTAAGGAATTCCCTGAAGATACCTCGATTTTCCGCTCGCCATTAATTGTTATTGTTACGGGTCCTGATGGGGATAATTTTTCTTTTGCAAAGAGCAAAAGTGCTACCAGAACAAGGGTGAGCACCAGAAATGAAATTACTGTTGCCAATACAACTCCTACTATACTTGCTGCTAAAAACATAGTCTATTTATTTATTGTTGTTAGTCTCTTCTATTATCACTTCCGCTATGGGCTCATCTGAAGCCTGCTGAACGGAAACTTCTCCCTGCGGGGTGGTCAATTTTTCGGTCGCATCTGCATCGGTATCGTTTCCACCGGTCAACATACCACCGAAACTCATAAAACCAATTGCCATTAGACCGGTAATAATAAAGGTAATTCCCAAACCACGCAATGGAGCAGGAACGTTAGAATACCTTATTTTTTCGCGTATCGCAGCTATGGCAAGAATTGCCAAGAACCAACCAATACCAGAACTTACACCGTAATTGAACGCCAAACCAAAAGTAGCGATTTCCCTTGCTTGCATAAAAAGTGAACCCCCTAAAATCGCACAGTTTACAGCAATAAGCGGTAAGAAAATCCCTAATGACGTGTATAGGGAAGGCGCGAATTTTTCAACTACAATTTCAACCAACTGCACCATTGTTGCTATGGTTGCAATAAAGAGGATGAATGATAAAAAGCTTAGGTCATATTCTGCATATTCCGGCCCCAACCAAGATAGCGCACCGGGTTGTAATACATACTGATCCAGCAACCAGTTCATAGGTACGGTAACGGCAAGTACAAAGATGACCGCTGCACCAAGACCAATTGCAGTAGTTACTTTTTTAGAAACAGCGAGGTATGAACACATCCCGAGGAAGGTTGCAAAAACCATATTGTCTATAAAAATCGACTTAAAGAATAACTCTACGTGTTCCATTTTGCTCAGTATTCAGTGAATTAGTAGTAAGTATTTAGTGGAAAAACTTCATCTACCCGAAGGACTTTACGCCAAATTTTTCGGGATTATAAATCATGTAATTCAACAACCTTCCTATTTCCTCACTTTTATTAATTAAATTTTTAAATTCTTTTTTTTCAATATATCCGCAAGCCTCAGCAAACTCCAACCAACTTTTAGTCTCAAAATTTTCCGAATCACCATCAGTCAACTTGCTGATAAAATGTTTAGGATATTTCCGCTTCCCATAAGATTCAGCAATGGCAGCTGAAACTGCTCTTGAAGACCTTACAATTTGACTTGTCAATGCAAACCGTTCATCTTTAGGAAAACTTTTTGCGATTTCGTGAATCTGCATAGCTAGCGAAAATGATTTTCTATACGCTAACAGGTCTTGAAATTTCATGCTACAATACTATTTTTCAGCCAGACTAAGTACTAAGTACTTTATACTTCTTACTGCACTAGTTTTCCTCTATTAATTTCGAATTTTTAGAGCGCTGTATCCAAATGATAATACCCACAATGATAAGTGCCATAGGAGAGAGCAGCATAAAACCGTTGTTTTCGTAACCCATTCCATACAATCCAGTTTTTTGAATAGGATCACCAAGTACCTGAAAACCTAAAAGTGTTCCTGAGCCCAATAGTTCTCTAAAAAATCCCACGATTACTAAAATCAAACCATAACCAGCCGCGTTGCCAATGCCATCCAGAAAAGATCTCCATGGTCCGTTACCCAGTGCAAAAGCTTCAAAACGACCCATGATGATACAGTTTGTAATGATCAAACCAATAAATACTGAAAGTGCTTTGCTCAATTCATAAGCGTAAGCCTTTAAAACCTGATCCACAATAATAACCAAGGCGGCCACAACGATGAGCTGTACAACGATCCTGATTTTTGAGGGAATAATATTTCGCATCAGCGAAATAACCACATTACCCACACCCAATACAAACACAACAGAGAGTGCCATTACAATGGAAGCCTTCAACTGTGCGGTAATCGCAAGCGCAGAACAGACACCCAGAACCTGAATGGTGATCGGGTTGTTGTCTGCTAGCGGGTCTAAAAGTAAACCCTGTTCTTTTTTAGATAAAATTGCCATTATTTATATTTTTAAATCTTTAAGGTAAGGTATGTATAGTTTTACGGTACTGTTGATCATCGCAGTCACCCCGTTACCGGTGATCGTCGCACCGGCCAGAGCATCTACTTTACCGTCATCTTTACGTTCGTTGAGCGGGTCATTATTGCCCTTTGCAACAGTGATACCACTATATTCGGTTCCATCCATGATTTCCTCACCGGTAAAATCATCCATGAAATAACGTTCTTTGATATTTGCCCCCAACCCTGGAGTCTCCCCGGCGTGGTCAAAGAAAACACCTTGCACTACGTAATTTTCGTCCAGTGCGACAAAGCCCCAGATCGCATCCCAAAGCCCTTTACCGTACATAGGAATGATATAATAATCCTTATCATCCTTTTGACCTACAAAAAGCGGAAGCTCACGATCTTCCATATCTTTTTTGAGCTGTCCTTTAAGATCAATTAGGTATGCAGTACTATCCTTTGTTATTTTCCCGTTCTGGATAACCAATTGCTGCTTTATATACTTATTGAAAATTCCCTGCACACTGTCCGTGGGGATGAAAATTGCAGAACCTTCCACATTCTCGTTAATACCCATGGCGTAAAGAATATTCTGTTGTTTTTCAAACTTTTCGTTCATGGTAATGATAGGTTTTAGCGAAGACGCCGTGAAAGCGAGCACTGATCCTACCACAAGAACCATAACCACGGCAAAAATTAACGTGTAACTATTTTTATCTGTATTTATCATAATTTGATATTTTTTAAGCAGTTTTAAGTTTCAAACGCTTCATACGATGTTTAATATTCGCCTGTATTACATAATGATCTATTGTAGGCGCGAAGACGTTCATTAA
>JBDNGW010000468.1:0-4764 GCA_041689735.1 Leeuwenhoekiella sp.
AATGGGGATAATCATCCCATGAGTTGGTACCACGACTATGATGGCGGCCGCGCTTTTTATACAGAACTTGGTCATACGGATGAAAGTTACATTGAAGAGAATTTTCTAAAGCACTTGTTGGGCGGTATTGACTATGCAATGGGCGATAATAATAAGCTCAATTACGATAAAGCCATCTCTCAAATACCACCAGATGCCGACCGTTTTACAAAAAACCAACTTTCTCAAGGTGCATTTTTTGAACCGACAGAAATGACCATACTTCCTAATTATGATGTACTTATAGCCCAGCGCCGTGGTGAGATCATGATGTACAAAGACAAAACCGAAAAAATAAGTCAGGTAGGTTTTCTCGATGTTTATTATAAAACCCTCCATACGCCCGGCGTAAATGCGGAAGAGGGAGTTATGGGGCTACAGAAGGATCCGGATTTTGACAAAAATAACTGGGTCTATGTCTATTATGCCCCCGCTGGAGATGCATGGGTCAACCGACTCTCGCGTTTTAAATTTGAGGACGATGAAATGAAAAATGATAGCGAACAGGTCATTCTGGAAGTTGATACGCAACGGGAGATCTGTTGTCATACAGGAGGTTCGATCGCCTTTGGTCCGGATGGATTACTGTATGTATCAACGGGTGACAATTCCACTCCATTCAACGAAAAAGGTGTAAAATATGTAAGCAATGGTTTTGCGCCACTCAACGATATCCTTGGGCACAAACAATTTGATGCCCGTAGATCTTCTGGAAACACCAATGACCTCCGTGGAAAAATATTGCGTATCAAAATAAGTGAAGACGGCACGTACACTATTCCTGAGGGGAATTTATTTCCGCAGGGAACCGATAAAACGCGTCCTGAAATCTACACCATGGGGCACCGCAACCCCTACCGTATTTCAGTAGATCAAAAAAACAGCAATTTATATTGGGGAGAAGTTGGTCCAGATGCGAATGCCGATAGCCTGGCGACGCGAGGTCCGCGGGGTTACGACGAGATGAACCAGGCAAGAAAAGCCGGGAATTATGGTTGGCCGTTATTTATAGCCGACAATCAGCCCTACCGCCGTTATGATTATTCCACGGGAAAAAGTGGAAAACTGTACGATGCAAACAAACCCATCAACGATTCCAAAAACAATACTGGTCTAACCGAACTGCCACCAGCACAGCCCGCTTATATATATTATCCTTATGATAAGACCGGCGAATTTCCGCAGGTGGGAGAAGGTGGAAGAAACGCGATGGCCGGCCCGGTTTATTATTCAGATATGTTTCCCAAAGAAAAAGCGCTGCCCGACTATTATGATGGGAAAGTACTGATTTATGACTGGATGCGCGGCTGGATGATGGCCGTGAGCCTTTTTCCGAACGGGGATTTCAATAAAATGGAACCTTTTGCGCCTTTGGTAAAACTAAATTCCCTTATTGATATGGAAGTTGCTCCAGATGGTAGGATCTATCTGCTGGAATATGGTAGCGGTTGGTTTTCAAAAAATAAGGATTCTGGGCTTTCCTTTATAGAATACAATGGCGGCAACCGTCCACCATTGGTGAACAATCTGACCATCGATAAAACTTCGGGCAGTCTTCCTCTGGCAATCACTGCGCATATAGACGCCAGGGATAGGGAAAAAGATGCCTTGACCTTTGTCTGGCATCTGGGTGAAAACCTTACCAAAGAAACTACAGAACCTAAAATTACATATATATTTGAGGAAGCTGGAGAATATGACGTTTCCGTTGAGGTCAAGGATGCTCAAAAAGCTTCGGTAACGAGTGAAGGCATTCCGGTATTTGCCGGGAATACGCGCCCTGAGGTTAGCATAAGCATTAAAGGCGGCAATAAATCGTTCTTTATGCCCGGCGTACCCGTGATGTATGAGGTCAACATTAAGGATAATGAAGATTCAGATACTATCGATAAGTCCAATATTTTTGTTTCGGTGGATTATATGGAAGGAATGGACGGCGCTTCCGTGGCGCGTGGGCATCAAGAGATAAACGCTGCCATTATGGGCAAAACGCTAACGGAAACCTTAGACTGCCGAAGCTGTCATAAAATGGGTGAAAAGTCCATCGGGCCATCCTACATGCAGGTTTCCGAAAGATATAAAGACGATAAAAACATATATACCTACCTGAGCCAAAAAATCATAAACGGAGGTGGAGGCGCTTGGGGAGAAGTTATGATGCCAGCACATCCCACACTGACCGAAATAGATACCCGCCAGATCATTGATTATATCGTATCGCTGACCGATGACAGCGTAAAAACCAAATCGCTGCCGCCAACAGGCGCTATAACTGCGCAAAAAACAGACGCGGGGAATGCGATGGTCATCGTTGCTAGCTATACAGATAAAGGGACTGTTGCAAATAAACCATTAACGGGAACGGCGCAAATGATCTTGTCAAGTAGCATAATGTCAATTCCCGCTGATCTAAAAAAAGAAGGTTTCTCTGAGAAGGATTATAATGGGAAGAAAATTTTGCTCACGACACAAGAAATGGGCTGGTTTGCTTTGCCAAAACTAGATCTTACCGGTGTAAAGAATGCCGAGATCACTATAGGATGGCAAGGCGAAATGAAAACCGTGTCCACTTATGAGGTACATCTGGACGCTCCCGATGGAAAATTACTGGGCAGCGGAACCTTGAAAAAGCCTAAAGCAGGTCAAGCGCAGGGTGCCATTAGCATACCATTTGATGAAGTGTCTTATGGAGAATACCATGAGGTTTATTTTACCTATAAACCAAAAGTTGATGCCACGGTTACGTCGTCTGCAGTCACTGGAATCACTTTTAAAGGATCCCGATAGAGGCTTAGTGTTTCTTACTTATAGGACAAACCGGGATTTGATGTATGCACATTGATTCTGGTTTTTTGTTTTATAGCGTTAAGGCGGGTTATTTTCAAGAGCTGTTGAAAAAGGTTTTATCTTGAAAATTTATTCTGCTATACTTTATATTTCGAGCTGTTAGATGGGAAAATCGGTGTTTAAAGCCTAAAAACGGGTATAAATGATGTGTTAATGATGCTAATTTCGTTAATAATGGAAACTTCTTGCTGTTTTTTAATTAGGTTTGTGAAATGAATAAACAACAATAAATGGTCTTTTTTAGCCCATTTTTAGCTGATTTTGAGGCTTTTTCGCCATTTAATAAAAAATTACTGATGTGTTTTTGTTCCAAAGGCTCATATTAGCGTAATTCTTCTTAAATTTATTACAAGAATTGGTGTGGATTGAAAGTCGGTCTATCCTTCTGTTGTGCTCTTTAGATCTTGGATTAGGAAATTATCACAATCAGGAATTATTTTCTGCTGCTATGGAAGATGTAGATGAAAATACTTTGGAATTAAAAAGGCGCGCAAGCTGGTCTAAAAACAGGTTTGCATGGATTTATGCAATAGTTATAGTGATTCTGGTGCTCGTATATTCCACTGTTCTTTATTTATATAATATCTATGAAAGCAGGGCGCTGTGGATACTGAACATATTTTTTATAATTCTGGGATTTATTCTCCTGCTGAAAGATTACATAAACGTGAAGAACGAAGATCTGAGTTACACTCAGGCTTTTATGTTCTGTTTTAAAACCGGTGTTTATTTTTGTATTTTATTTATACCGGTAGTACTACTTTTTATGGCCATCCATCCACAAGAAATAAATCTGGTAGGACGGCAAGAGACTTATGGGTCTGATTTCACCCAACTAGAAATGGCTTTTTCGGTTCTTTTAGAATCCATTACCAGTGTAGTGATCGCAGCATTTAAAGGGAAGCGGAACTGAATTTTGTAAAACAACCTAAAAAATAGAATAATGATTAAAAAGATTTGTATCGCAATAGATTATAGTCCTACCTCGCAAAAAGTGGTAGAAACGGGTTATGAATATGCAAAAGCGCTGGGCGCGCAAGTATTATTGGTACATGTTGTATCTGACGCGGTTTATTATATGGGTGGTCATGATTCTATGATGGGCTACGAAGGATTGGAGTGTCTACATTTGTTGTGACGGTTTTACTGAGTCCATAATTTTATATATTTGATTTATGGCAAAGAAATATGACAACGATTTTAAGGTTATGCTCTTAGAGCTGTTACAGACGGGGATAAGGGCAGAGGATCTGAGTGGTGAGTACTCTGTGAGCACTGGGGTCTTGAGGCGCTGGAAACGGGAGTACGAGGCCAGATCCGGAGATTTCTCCAAGAAAGGGGAGGTATCCCTGGAAGAGCAGAAATATAAGGCCCTGGCAAAAGAACTAAAGGAAGTCCGTTTGGAAAGGGATATCCTAAAAAAGGCGGTAAGCATCTTTTCCAAGAGCGACAGGTAAGATATGGGTTCATTTTAGACAATGAAAACAACTACCCTGTTGAAAAGATGTGCAAATGTATGGAGGTCAGCAAAAATGCCTATTATCATTGGCGCAAGAAAGATGGCCCAAGTATGATACCAGCCCCAAAGGAAATATTAAAGCTGAAAATCAAAGAGGCCTTTGAAAACAGCAGGCAGATCTATGGCAGTTGCAGGATCCAGAAAATGTTGGAGAGGGAAGGTATGGTATACTCGCGTTCCTACAGCCCTATTGATGAGGGAGATGGGGATAAAAAGTATATTGAGAAGGAAATATGTTGTCACAACAGACTCCGGCCATTCGCTCCCGATTGCGGGGAACGTTTTGAACAGGGATTTTACGGGATCGGAACTGGGACAGAAATGGGTCTCTGACATAACCTATATCCGGGTCAACGATC
>JBDNGW010000469.1:0-6974 GCA_041689735.1 Leeuwenhoekiella sp.
TATAATCAATGATTTACTTGATATCTCAAAGTTGGAAAACGACACTTTTGAACTTCAGAATAAGCCTTTCAACCTCAGAAATCTATTTAAAGAAATCGTTAATTCCGTAGAACATTACGGGGCAGATCAAAAAAGTGAAGTACATCTTGAGGTAAGTCCATCTGTTCCCAATTATCTAATAGGTGATTCAAGGCGTTTATCGCAAGTACTTTTAAATATCTTAAGCAATTCTATGAAATTCACCAAAAATGGTGATATCTGGGTACAGATAGATAGCACAAAAAAAGAGGCCGGTAGTTATGACATCGCCTTTTCTATTAAAGACAATGGCATGGGGATGGATGAAAAATCCCAGGGGCTTATTTTTGATGAGTTTAGCCAAGTGGGTAATGAAATTGAAGATCAAAAGCGTCAGGGAACGGGATTGGGCCTTCCCATTGTTAAAAAAATACTTGAGAAGATGAAATCTGCCATTCATGTCGAAAGTGAAAAGAATGTAGGTACTCAGTTTAGGTTTGATATTACCTTTGAAGAAACAACGCTATTGCAGGTGATTGAGTTCAGCTCCTCGCTAAAATATAAAGCAGAAAAGGACAAAGAACACACCATACGAGGAATTTCCTTCCTTATTGTTGATGATAATAAGATCAATAGAATGGTTACGGGCAATATTTTAAAAGAACGTGGTGCAACGACTGCTGAAGCGTCCAGTGGAAAAGAAGCTATTGAAAAATTCAAAAATTCAAATTATGACTTAATTCTTATGGATATAAACATGCCAGTTATGAATGGTTTTGAAACAACTCAAGAACTGCGCAAACTTAATGTTAAAGTCCCCATTATCGCACTTACCGCAGCAGACGCTAGTTATATAAAAAAAAGAATAAAGACAAATGGCATGAACGGTGCGATTATCAAACCTTATAGTATGGAGGAATTTATGAAGGTAATTGATAAACATCTATCTTCTAAAAAAAAGAACATAAGCCTTTAAGTGTTTGTTATGAAATAACCTATTTATCTTAACTTGTTATTTCCTGCCTGCCGGCAGGTGCAGACTAACTTCGTCGGCCTTTGCCAGTAGCAGGTTAAAACGCCTCACTTTAGCTACTACTAAAGCTGCGTTTCTTGCTTTGTTGTTTCACACCTGCCTGTCGAGTTTTAACAGGCATGAAATAACTTTGTCAATTCCGTCACTTTAGTTTATTACAAATCCTGAGGACTATTAGAAATAAATAATATCAGCTGTTTTAGTTAGTTTCCCTTTCTAGTTGGCGCTGTATTTTTTCTATGGCAGACTGTATGGTCTTATCAGGTTCAATAACGTTATAAGAACCCCAGAAGTTAGGGTCTGCAAAGCCAGAGGCCTCATCTGCCAGAATGCTTCTTGAATTGAATTTCTCATCAGCCTGTAGCGTCAGGGCAGCGGTTTCCTGTTGCCAGTCCGTTATAAGCATTTCACTGTTTATGCGGTAGCGCGAGTTGAACAATTTGCCTTTCCAGTCTACTACAAATTCCAATTCAATGTTGCTATAACCATAATACCATTTACCATCTTTTTCACGATAATCCACACGATAATTGGCAACTACCGGATCAACATCCACACGATTGGGCTTTTTTCTGATAAATAACTGCCTGGCGACTTTTTTATTATCGAGATTTAGGCTGTATACCGCGCTGGTAAGGGCATCACTTTTGGCATCTATAAATAGCTGGCCATAATATAAGGCGTCTGTAGTGTTTTTTTTCTGTTTAAAATTAATGACATAAATAAGCTTATCGTCTATGCGCGTAGATTTTCCGAAGGTAAAATTATAACTGGAAAACATTTCTGGGGTGAAGAAATATTCGGGATACTTCATAACATCTGCAAACAAGGCATTAAAAGGTCCACCTTCCAACTTTAGTGCAATGGTGTCCAGCTTTTCATAGTTGGTTTTTTTACGGGCTTTATAAAGATTTACGCGATCACGGCCACCGCTTGTGTAGGGTTTTTTCTCTACATTTACCACCGCTTCGGCAAGGGAAACCGGAGTGCGTCGTTTTTTTATCGTCTCCCTGTAAAACGCGGTCATATAAGATTCTGAGCCCTGATAATTTTTATCCCGGTTGTTAAAGACCGAACGCACCAGATTTTCTGCACTACTGGGACGGTTTATGTTTACCGCATCAAGCTGGGTGGCCTGAGGTTGTAATTCTATAATTGTATTTATAGGCCTGAATTCTGATATGATAATGATAAGCGTTTGATAGCCTACAGCACTGATTTGCACTTTGCTCTTGGGCATATCCGTAGGCGCCTTTAGAGAAAACTCACCATCAGCATTTGTCAGTGACGCGATATTTGTACCTTGAACGGCGAGACTTACAAAAGATATGGGGTCGTTATTAAAAGCGTCGCGTACAATTCCTTTATACTCTGTAAAGTCGGTGGTTTGTGCCGAAATAGAGAGCGTAGAGAAAATAAGCAAGAAAAGAAACAAGAAAAAGCTGCTCTTTGGATTTACGAAATACTTTATATACTGAAAATTTATAAAATTCGGTTTCATGGCTTCACATTTTTATCTGTATTAATATAGTGATTTATATTCAAATACATTTAGATAATCGTGACTTTTTAGGCTGTTGGCACGATTTCTGACATTATGCTAAAAACACGGTGAAAACAGTTGTTTTTTACTCTTTTTATCGGAAATTTTAGACCGTATAGTGACACAATTCTATACTTTTACCGTTAGTGTAGATAAAAATACCATTGATGCCCATAAAAAAATTCATCTTAGTACTAATATCATTATTTGTTTTGACAGCTGTGGGAACTTCTGTTTTTGCTCAGGTAGATACGCGTGGAGGTTCTTTGAAAATACCCGCGGTCAAGGATACTTCAAAGGCAAATGCGGCAGATGAGAACCTTAAAAGTGACCTTAAAATGCCGATGTCCAACGAATTTCCCACTTTACTGGAACCAGCTCCCGTTTTGCGAAACCCTCTTGAAAACCAAGGGTTTTACATGCAAAAAAGGGAACAGTTTGCAGATAATGGCGCACGTTATACGCAAGAGATGAACAAACGTCAGCAGGCACCGCAAGCTGACGATCAGCCCGGTCATCAAGAGAATCAGGATCTTGGCACTTTTAGAAGTGGTTCAAAATTCGTCAAGATCATGTGCCGGGATTTTTCGTATGTTGACGGTGATAAAGTAAGTGTACTGGTAAATGATGAAGTGGTGCAATCCATGATCATTCTGGGCGGTACGTTTTCAGGTTTCAATCTTGATCTCAAACCTGGTTTCAATAAAATTTCATTTAGGGCACTCAATCAGGGTACTTCTGGGCCCAACACCGCGCAGTTTGTGATTTATGACGACACCGGCTCGGTGATTTCTTCAGATCAATGGAACTTGCTTACTGGTGTTGAGGCTAATTTGGTCATTATAAAAGAGGAATAGATTTGTTGGTTGGATTTTTAATTTTGGTTAAAGATTTAAGATCGCTTTGTTGGAAGGGAAAAGATAAAAGATAAAAGATTTAGAGATAAGAGAGGAAAAAATATAATCGTAACTAATTGATATACAATAAATTAATATTATAGCAAAAAAATGAAAAATTTGGTGAAAATTATTATGATTATTATAAACCAATTAAGTTTTACTCAATCGGTTGATTTTAAGATGATATAGTTTAAAGAACTTGATTTTTACTCAACAAAATCTCAAATAATAAAGGAACTTGGTGTACAGCTTAAACATTTGCACCAAATTATGAGTGCGGATTTTTATCCAATTATGAACAAAGTGCAGCGTATTTCACTCTCGATTATAGAAAATTCAGATTTACTGGAAATAAAAATGAGAACTATCTCAGAGATTTTATAGATTTTGATAATGACAATTCTGTAGTTTTAAAATACGGAAAATACAAATTGACCTGTAAAACCAGGTTAACGGAATTAGCCGAAAAATTTGGACAAGGACTAATACAACTTTTCGGATATGATGAAAATGATGGAATTCTAATATTTCAAAAAAATGCTGATGATGGAATTAGGATTGAGGTAAAAAACGGAAAACTAGCACCATTTGAATATTGGTCGCCTTGTTAAAAAGCCAGCAGATAACATTATATAAAACAAATAGGGCAATTAGTTACTATTTCTTAAAGTTAGCGGGATTAAATGCTTGTGCTGACCTTGGTCGAATTAAGACTTACTTTCAACCGAATGGTAGACGCTCCTTTTCAGCCTAACTATTCTTATGCAAAACCGACATCATTAATAAGAAATTATAATAAAATTTGCTTTAATTAGAATAAAAAGCAGGGCTTTGTAAATATGGAATGTTGAGACTTCTATATTACTTAACGGTAATAAATTTTTGCAATCTGTAAAGATTTTGTTTGTCAATAATATATTTAGACATAAAAAAAACGGCAATTCTACCGCTTTTTTTGTTCAATAAAAGCTTTTTTTCTAAATTTTACCGTCCTGTTCGTCCAGATTGTTTTTACTGGATCCGCCTTGACTGTGCAATTTATTCTCCTCGTCATTTAGGCCGTTCCCGCTGCCTTTTTTAGCGTTTTGCCTGCCGGGTATATCTAGATCGCTTCCGGCAAAATCCACTTTGTTGATTCGATCACTCAATTGCTCATCCACACCACCGTCTTTGTGCAGATTTTCTTGATTCAGCATTTTTCGCTCCTCTTCCGTAAGGTCAGAATTGTACTTTTCGTTTGTATTTCTTGATTTCTTCTCAGTAGTCATAATTAAGTTTTTTAAATTTAGTCAAGATATTTTCCAGGGCAAATAATTTAACGTGGACTATTGAAAAATATAACAGCATTTTAGTACTCGCTTCTCCCGTAAGCACGTTATAAGTTTTATTTTAGCTCCAATTTCTGGCACAACTTAATGTAAGTTCAGTTGAAACAAACTCTAAAATATGTGGACTATAAGTAACCCTGTACATTGAAAAAAGGAAAAAAAACCTTCATTAGAATAGCCAAAATCCTAGGTAAAATCCTGGGCGTTATTTTCATTTTATTACTTCTAATAGTTCTTTTTGTACGCAGTCCGTGGGGTCAGGACATTATTACCAGTAAAGTGGTAGCCTACGTAACAGATAAGACGGGCACAGAAGTACAAGTGGAAAACCTTTTTATAACTTTCTCCGGTGATATTTTGTTGGACGGTCTTTATTTGGAAGATATAAAAGGCGATACGCTTATTTATTCTCAACATCTGGAGGTAGATGTGCCTATCTGGCCTATTATTACCGGTGGCGGGATCGGGGTCGATAATCTGGAATGGTCTGGGGTGCGGGCAAATGTGTACCGGAAAGATTCCCTTGCAGGATTCAATTATCAATTTCTCATAGATGCCTTTGCTGCGACAGATTCTACCAAGACAACCCCTGCAGATACGAGCAGTACATCGCTCACTTTGGGCAGCTTTGAACTTTCGGACATTAAAGTAAATTATAACGACGCCGTTGCCGGCATGCAGGCAGCATTAGATATGGGCAGTCTGAGTCTGGAAATGAAAAATACAGACCTTGAAAATATGCGTTTTGCCATAGGCGATGCGCGCATTGCAGATACCAAAGCGACCTATGCAGTATCGAAAATCCAACCGGAAACCCCACCGTCCGATGCGCCCTCACCCAGTATTTCGGTTGAAAATCTGAAGTTGAGCAACCTAAGCGTCAATTTTGAATCGGTGCCGGACGGAATGCTCGCCAATGCACTGATCAATGATTTTAAGCTAGAACTGCCAATGGCAAACCTTGCCGAAAATCAGATGGAAGTGGATGCGATCGCTTTAAAAAACTCCAATTTTAGGATGGAACGAACCGTAAATCCAGCCGATACTTTATCAAAAACCGCTGTAGATACTACCAAAACCGGCTTTATATGGCCTGATTTTGACATCAAAATGGCCAATATTGATTTGGAAGGAAATGAGATTGCTTATTTCGTGAATGGCGCCAAGCCAACACCAAATACATTTAACGTAGATGCAATCCAGATCTCAAATTTCACGTTGCAGGCGCAGGATATCGCTTACGCGGAAGAAAAGGCGTCCATAAAGTTAGAAAAACTGGCATTTTCCGAAGCTTCTGGCCTGCAGTTGGATCATCTGGGCTTTAATTTGAATGCAGGCGATCAGGAACTTGATGTGAACGATTTGAATCTGATCTTCGGAAAGAATATTCTTAAAGGCAAACTGGCGCTGCGTTATGATACTTTCGGTCAATTTATAAACCAACCAGAAACTGCTTCGCTTTCCCTTACGATACCGCAATTGAAGCTGGACGTAAGCACGGCTTTTGACTTCCAACCGGAACTGCGCAAAAATCAGTATCTACGGGCGCTTGCTAAACGCCCAATAACCGGTTCCATGCAGGCTTCTGGGGAATTGTCCAACCTCAACATACCTTCATTTCAGCTTAACTGGGGACGGGTAACTTCAATTACCGCAAGAGGAAAACTTTTCAATGCGATCAATCCCGACAATCTAGGCTACGATTTCCATAAAATTCGGGTAAAAATGGCTAAAAATGACCTTTTAAGGTTCATTAACGAGGATTCGGTGGGCGTTTCTGTTCCGCAGAATGTTCAGCTTATGGCAGATCTCGCCGGCACCACAAAACAAGTGGATGCCATGGTAAATCTGACCACTTCTTCTGGAAACATTGACCTGAATGGAAATGCTGATTTTGCCGATGCCATTGCTTTTAATGGCAAAGTAAATGTGGATTCGCTTCAACTGGGTCAAATCTTAAAAAACGACCAACTGGGAGCACTCACTTTAAAAGTAGAGGCAAAGGGAAGTGGCAGCGACCTGAGCACCTTAGATGCGCAACTTAATGCAACCGTGGAACGTATGGCATTTAATAACTACGCAATAAAAGATCTCAAGCTAAACGGAACCTTAAAAAATGGTGAAGGCGACATAAAATCCACCTATAAAGATGA
>JBDNGW010000470.1:0-2626 GCA_041689735.1 Leeuwenhoekiella sp.
AAAGCGGTATACAGCACCGATAATATAGGCCATTACGGGCTTGCTTTTGACTATTACACGCACTTTACATCGCCCATAAGGCGTTATCCTGATATCATGGTGCACCGGTTACTGCAGCGCTATTTGGACGGCGGTAAATCGGCCAGTGAAGAGGAATATAGCGAGAAATGCAAGCACAGTTCAGATATGGAATATCTTGCCACAAGTGCAGAACGCGATTCGATAAAATACATGCAGGTAAAATTCATGCAAGATCACAAAGACGAGATCTTTTTGGGTGTGATTTCAGGGGTTACCACTTGGGGAATTTTTGTTGAAATTGTAGAAAATAAATGTGAGGGAATGATCCGGGTGCGTGATATTGAAGGGGATCACTACGAGTTTGACAAAGAACAGTATGCCGTTGTAGGTAAAAAAACCAAGAAAGTAATTACTCTGGGCGACGAGGTTTATGTACGCGTTAAAGAAGCAGATCTTGTTAGAAAGAACCTTGATTTTACATTAGTAGGAAAACAAGAAGAAGTAGATAGTGTATAAATTGTAACAAATTAGAAAAATGTTTGTCATTTAAGGGAATAGAGCGTCAGCTTTATTCCCTTTTTAGTTTCCCCTCCCGGCTTGCCCAAAGGGGAGGAGCCTTGACCGCGAAAAACTCCTTACGAAAGCAGGTTGATAAAAAATTGTTTAGCGGACTGTAGTGGGGGACTTAGACTACCGGTAAGAAAGCCGGCAATTATTCAATTTTTAAAAAGTACTTTTATTATGAAAAAAGCAGTATTTATTATTCTTATTTTACTGAATTTCAGTGTTTATGCCCAAAATCCGCAAATGCGCGATATGGGAAACTTCAGTAGTGTAAAAGTATTTGACCGCATGAATGTTAACCTGATAAAATCCACCGAAAATAAAATTGAACTTTCCGGTAGGGATGTAGATGCTATTGAGCTTGTAAATAAGGACGGTGAGTTAAAGATCAGGATGCAAATTGACAAGGTTTTTGACGGTGATCGCACTTTTGTAAAAGTTTTTTATACTGATCTAAAAGTGATAGACGGCAACGAAGGTGCCCATATTGTTGCAAACGAAGGTATAGAACAGGATGCAATTGAGATCAGGGCGCAGGAAGGTGCTCAGATAGAGGCGGGCCTGAAAGTTAAAACTGCAGAAATACGTGCCGTTACCGGCGGAATCATTCAGCTGAATGGCCGCGCTGTACATCAACATATAGAGATAAACACCGGTGGCATTTATGAAGGTAAAGAACTGAAAACCGAAACGACCGTTATACGCGTGCAGGCTGGTGGAGAAGCTTCCATTTACGCAAGCCAGTCCGCTGAAATAAAAGTACGTGCCGGAGGGGATATTTATGTATATGGCAATCCCAAAGAGGTAGAAAAAAACAAATTCCTAGGTGGCACCATTAAGATTATGCGGTAAAAAGGCCTAAAACTGCTACATTTGTAAGAGCTTGTTTAAACCTGCCTGTCGTGCCTTGGCAGGCAGGGTCAATTCAAACTGAAGTCAGCTTTAGCAAGTTCTAACAAACGACGCCACTTTTTAGATGCTCCAAGATATTTCTACCGCCATACCATTAGGTTTTTTACTTGCTTTTCTAGTTGGTCCCGTATTTTTTGTTCTTTTGGAAACTGCAGCTTTAAAGGGATTTAGGGCGGCTTTATTGTTTGATATAGGAGTAATAAGCGCTGATATTCTTTTTATTTTAATCGCATATTACAGTACCAATAAATTACTTAAAGAGCTCAAAGATGATCCTGGCCTTTTTATATTTGGGGGGATGCTACTGGCCACTTATGGCATTATAAGTTATCTGAGAGCTAAAAATAAGGACGTCGATGAACATGAGGAATATTCTTCCGTAGCAATGAGCCGCAACAGTTATCTAAGGATGATCGTTAAGGGTTTTCTGCTGAATTTTATAAACATCGGAGTATTGGGCTTCTGGCTGGTTTTGCTTATTTCTGCCGGTCCCACGATGGAAATGGATCCAGATAGGCTTGTTTTTTTCTTTTCTGTGATATTGATTACCTATCTTATTGTTGATATTTTTAAAATTCTGGTGGCAAAAAAACTGCGCAGTAAATTAACGCCCACCCGTGTGATAAGGATCAAAAAAGGCATAAGTGTAGTACTTTTTATCTTTGGTCTTGTATTTATAGTAAAAGGTACTTTTCCCTCGGAAATCTCCAAAATCGAGCAAAACATAGAACTATTTAACCCGGAAACCCCTTTTGAAGGAAAGGAAAATAACCTGGATACGAATTAGTAAGGTCTGATTATAGATTATAGATAGTAGAGCAAAGAGAAAGAGCAAAGACCGCTTTACTGAAAGATTTGAGATGTGATTTTATTGGAACTAATTGATCTTCAGTAAATATTTTTAACAATAGTTAAGTTTGTAATAGTAATAGCTTTTTTTAGACTAAAAAGCAATTACTAAAATAAACAAGTAATCTCTATCCTCACCATTAAAAGTTCCCCAAGGATTTGTAAAATTTTGGCGTTACAACGATAAATACAATAGAGCAATTAAATATTTCAGTAGAAAAAGGCATAAAAAAAGCTGTCTACAATGAGACAGCTTTGAGAAAGAGAGGTGTCGAGCGGA
>JBDNGW010000471.1:0-6518 GCA_041689735.1 Leeuwenhoekiella sp.
ATGGCCCTTTAAAAAGCCAGAAAACCCAAATTTACGTACCACGGATGATCATTTTTTGATTGAAATACTTGTGGGGAATAACGATCTGGAAAAAATGTCGAAATTCTTTCACGAAACAGGTGCTGTTGAAATCAGTTTAGTTCATAATGAAGAAGCTTAACCAATGAAGAATATAGTTCAAATAGCATTAATTATTACAGTTGTAGGGCTTTTGTCCTCCTGTCAAAATAAGCAGAGTCGTAATTACCAGTACATGCCAAATATGTACCAAGAGGTAAGCTATGAAGCTTATGGTAGTTATGAGGTATTTCCTAATGCTATGGAAGCAATGATTCCGGCAGAAGGATCTATTTCGCGTGGCTGGATGCCTTATGACTATGAAAATACCAGAGAAGGCTATGAAGCAGCAAAGGCTAACTTAGAGAACCCTACACCCTTTACCGAAGATAATGTTAATGAAGGTAAAGAACATTACACTACGTATTGCGCCGTATGTCATGGCGATAAGGGCAACGGAAAAGGTATTCTCGCCCAGCGTGAGAAAATCTTGGGTATCCCAGCTTACAATGATGAAGGTAGGGCCATTACAGAGGGAAGTGTGTATCACGTAATGTATTATGGCATCAACAATATGGGTTCCTATGCAACCCAGACTACTGAAAAGGAACTTTGGCAGATCAATCATTATGTTATGATCTTAAAAGATGAACTAAACGGTATGCCAAAAAGACCGTTTGATGATGCTTCATCAACTGATGCTCAAATGACCAGCAATAGCTTATCAAACAATGGAGCTACAATGGAGGCCACTGAAGAAACGGAAAAATAATAATAAAACACCTCAGGAGAACTATACTTATGTACACCTTATCTAGTAAATTAAGAATCTTTTCCATAATTATTATGGTGCTCGGCCTGGTAGGTTTGATATTTGGCTTTATTTCGGTACCCTCTACTGTAGATGAAGCTAAAACCGCTATGGCTGCACATGCGGGCGAAGAAAACGGTACGCATGAAGAAGGAGCTAATGACCATGCTTCTACATCAGATGAGTCTAATTTCGTCGATATAGCCAGAGGACAAGAGGGATATTCTAAAGCTGCAATGGCTCAGGCAAAAGATGTAGGAGGTGAAGCCCATCAGAGTGAAGATGAACATATGGAACATGTGCTGCACCAAATGCAGGCTAAACCATGGTCAGCTTTATTTGTGGCGGCATTTTTCTTTATGATGCTCGCATTAGGTACACTTGTTTTTTATGCCATTCAATTTGCTTCTCAATCTGGATGGTCGCCAGTTTTATACAGGGTAATGGAAGGCATAACTGCTTATTTACTTCCAGGATCAATTATCGTGGTCTTGATTGTTTTATTGGCTGGTACACATTTTTACCCTTGGCAGGATCATGAACTTGTTGCTGATGATAAAATTCTTCAAGATAAATCCATTTACCTTAACTTTCCGTTCTTTATAATAAGAGCCATTCTTTATTTGGCGATTTGGAATGGGTATCGTTATTTATCGAGAAAAAATTCATTGCTTCAAGATGAGGCAAATGACATTGCCCCTTACAAACAGAATTTTAAATTTTCGGTGTTTTTCTTGGCATTTTTCCTGGTAACAGAATCCATGATGTCATGGGACTGGTTCATGTCCATGACACCGCACTGGTACAGCACCCTTTTTGCCTGGTACATACTTGCGAGTATCATTGTTTCTGCGATAACGGTTATTGCTTTAGTGACTATTTTTCTTAAAGGTAGGGGCTATCTTGATTTTGTAAATGATAGCCATTTGCATGATTTGGCCAAGTATATGTTTGGTTTCAGTATATTCTGGACTTACTTGTGGTTTGGGCAATTCATGTTGATCTGGTATGCCAACATCCCAGAGGAAGTAACCTATTTTATTTTGAGAATTCAAGAGTATAATCTACTGTTTTTTGGAATGCTAGTGCTTAACTTTGTATTCCCTATCCTGATGCTAATGAACAGTGATTACAAGCGTATACCATGGTTTGTCGTAATGGCTGGGGTCGTGATACTGGCAGGTCACTACATAGATATATTCTTGCTGGTTATGCCATCTACTGTTGGACCTTATTGGTCTTTCGGTATTACGGAAATAGCAGCCATTTTATTCTTTTTGGGACTTTTTATTTTTGTAGTGGGAAGTGCGCTTGCAAAAGTGTCGCTGAGACCTAGAAGAAACCCATATATTATAGAGAGCGAGCATTATCATTATTAATAGCAACGAAAAAGAAAAAAGACTCCAATGACCGTTTTTTTAGTACTTATAGTAATTATTCTCTTCTCAGTTGCCTTATGGCAAATGAGTAAGTTATACAAGCTTTCTCAGCCGATAAAAAAGGATGGTGAAGTTGAAGAAGTAGCAAACAATAAAGACAACCGCATCAATGCTAATTTGATGCTTATGTTTTTGATATTTCTTTATTTTCTAATGGGATACTGTTTCTGGCATTTTTCAACATTCTACCCACCTGGCGCTTCAGATCATGCAGGGCTTTATGATAACCTCTTTTTCATTACTTTGGGTGTTATCATGTTTGTTCAATTGATCACTCAAGTATTGATACATTGGTTTTCTTATAAATACCATGGTAAAAAGGGAAGAAAAGCCCTATTTCATGCTGATAATGACAAGCTGGAGTTCGTATGGACCATAATACCGGTAATTGTTCTTTCTGGACTGATTATCTATGGTCTTTTTACCTGGTCTGATATTATGAACTTTGAAGAGAGTGATGATGCGCTGGTTGTAGAACTATATGCACAACGCTTTAACTGGAAGGCACGTTACGCCGGTGAAGACAGAACTTTGGGTAATGCTAACGTGCGTTTTATAGAAGGTATCAATACAGTGGGAATAGATGCCAGCGACGATGATGGGATGGATGATGTGATCACCCAAGAATTGCACTTGCCCGTAGGGCGCCAAGTGATTTTCAAATTGCGTTCACAGGACGTACTGCATTCTGCTTACATGCCACATTTTAGGGCGCAAATGAACGTAGTTCCAGGTATGATCACTCAGTTTTCCTTTACGCCTACCGTTACTACAGAAGAAATTCGGGAGACGGATTATATTAAGGAGAAAATGAGGAGAATAAAGGAAATCAGGACTGAAAAAAGTAAAGAACTGGTCGCTTCTGGTCAGGCGCAGTTAGATGATTATGATAACTTCGATTATTATTTGCTATGTAATAAGATTTGCGGTCAGGGTCATTATAACATGCAGATGAAGATTGTTGTAGAGACAGAAAAAGAGTTCCAAGAGTGGATTAAGGGACAAAAAACCTTTAGACAGTCCATCGCAAAAGACTAAAAAAATTTGTTTTAAAAGAAAATAAGATTATGTCAGCACACGCACCAGCATTAGATCACGGTCATGATGATCATGCGCATCATCATAAACAGACTTTCATAAGTAAATATATTTTCAGTACAGATCATAAAATGATCTCAAGGCAATACTTGATAACCGGCTTATTAATGGGTATCGTAGGTATTGCCATGTCACTGTTGTTTAGGTTACAACTGGCATGGCCCGGAGAAAAGTTCGCAATATTTGAACTTCTTCTGGGCAAGTGGGCCCCTGACGGGGTTATGGACCCTAGTATCTATTTGTCTTTGGTTACCATTCACGGTACAATAATGGTGTTTTTTGTATTGACCGCTGGTTTGAGCGGCACTTTTAGTAACCTGCTTATTCCGCTTCAAATAGGTGCGCGTGATATGGCTTCGGGTTTCTTGAACATGATTTCTTACTGGTTGTTCTTTGTTTCATCAGTAATAATGTTGAGTTCTTTGTTCGTTGAATCTGGACCAGCCGCTGCAGGTTGGACGATTTATCCTCCATTGAGCGCACTACCGGAATCTATACCAGCATCTGGAATGGGAATGACCTTATGGTTAGTGTCCTTGGCGATATTTATTGCTTCCTCTCTAATGGGATCGTTGAATTATATTGTAACAGTTATTAATCTCCGTACCAAGGGAATGTCCATGACACGTCTTCCTTTGACCATTTGGGCTTTCTTTGTGACTGCTATTATAGGTGTGGTTACCTTTCCTGTTTTATTGTCAGCGGCACTGCTTCTTATTATGGACAGAAGTTTTGGCACCTCGTTTTTCCTTTCTGATATTTATATTGGTGGTGAGGTATTGCATAATAGTGGAGGTTCACCAGTATTGTTCGAGCATTTATTTTGGTTTTTGGGGCACCCGGAAGTTTACATAGTATTGCTTCCAGCACTGGGTATTACTTCTGAAATAGTTGCAACTAATTCCCGTAAGCCTATATTTGGATACCGTGCAATGGTAGCTTCTATATTGGCAATTGCGTTCCTTTCTACCATAGTTTGGGGTCACCATATGTTCGTTTCAGGGATGAATCCATTTTTGGGCTCTGTATTTACCTTCACGACCTTACTTATAGCAATACCTTCGGCAGTAAAGGCTTTTAACTATATCACTACCTTATGGAAAGGTAACTTGCAGTTTAACCCGGCCATGTTGTTCTCTATTGGTCTGGTATCAATATTTATTACTGGTGGTTTGACAGGTATTATTTTGGGTGACAGTACGCTGGATATCAATGTACATGACACCTATTTTGTGGTTGCCCACTTCCATTTAGTTATGGGTATTGTTGGACTGTACGGACTTTTTGCCGGGGTCTACCACTGGTTCCCAAAAATGTTCCAAGGAAAAATGATGAACAAGAACCTGGGCTATGTGCACTTTTGGGTGACCGTAATAGGTTCCTATGCCATCTTTTTCCCGATGCACTTTATAGGTATGGCGGGTCTGCCAAGACGTTACTATTCAAATACAGCATTTCCTTATTTTGATGATCTGGCTGATGTAAATATTACGATAACTGTTGCAGCGCTTATTACCGGTGCCGTACAATTAGTTTTCCTTTATAACTTTATCCACTCAATGTTCTATGGAAAAGTAGCTGGAAAAAACCCTTGGAGATCCAACACTTTGGAGTGGACAACAGATCAAAAACATATCCATGGAAACTGGGAAGGAGCGATTCCTCACGTTTATCGCTGGCCATATGATTATAGCAAACTCAATGAAGATGAAGATGATTATGTAATTGCCGGTCAGGATTACACACCGCAAAACGTTCCTCTTCAGGAAAATGAGGAAAAAATGAATCATTAACGTTCCTCACATAAAATTTTTAATAACCCGTTTTTCACAGAACGGGTTTTTTGGTTAAATAGGCCATTTATTAGCTTTTTCAGCAATAAATCTACTTTCTCAGATTTCAAATACAGTATACAGTATACAGTATATAGTATACAGTATATAGTACGCAGTTCCATTTTATAGTATACAGTATACAGTATACAGTATACAGTATATAGTACGCAGTTCCATTTTATAGAATACAGTATACTTTTTACAGCTTACTGAATACTGGATACAGTATAAATTATACAGTATCTTTACACTATGAATGAACATCTAGATCCTACAGGAGAGAACCTTTCTAATGTAGAACATGAGATCGAGCGTGCATTGCGCCCGGTAAGTTTTGATGATTTTGCTGGGCAGGATCGGGTGCTTGAGAATCTCAAGGTTTTTGTGGAAGCGGCAAATAGAAGGGGAGAAGCTTTAGATCATACCCTTTTTCACGGCCCTCCAGGTTTGGGAAAAACCACACTCGCGAATATCTTGGCCAATGAACTGGGAGTTAGTATCAAAATAACCTCTGGTCCTGTTCTTGACAAGCCGGGCGATCTTGCTGGGCTGTTGACTAATTTAGAAGAGCGCGATGTCCTGTTTATAGATGAAATTCATCGCCTTAGCCCCATTGTGGAGGAATATCTATATTCCGCGATGGAAGATTATAAGATAGATATAATGATTGAAAGCGGGCCGAATGCGCGTACCGTGCAGATTAACTTGAATCCTTTTACGCTAATTGGTGCCACGACTAGATCTGGTTTGTTGACCGCTCCCATGCGTGCCCGTTTTGGCATTACCTCCCGTTTAGAATATTATGACACAGAGTTACTTACCACCATTGTAGAGCGCAGTTCAGAAATATTAAACGTTCCCATAGCACTTGATGCTGCCATTGAAATAGCTGGTCGCAGCCGGGGTACGCCGCGTATTGCTAATGCGCTTTTAAGGCGGGTTCGGGATTTCGCCCAGATTAAAGGTAATGGGTCCATAGATTTAGCGATCGCTCAATTCAGCTTAGAAGCCTTGAATGTAGATGCGCACGGTCTTGACGAGATGGACAACAAAATACTTCGGACGATAATTGATAAATTTAAGGGTGGTCCAGTTGGTATTACCACCATTGCTACTGCGGTTTCCGAAAGTCCGGAGACTATTGAAGAGGTTTATGAACCCTTTCTAATACAGCAAGGTTTTATTATGCGTACGCCCCGCGGACGTGAAGTAACCGATGCTGCCTATAAACACTTGGGTCGCGTCAAGAACAGTACTCAAGGAGGTTTGTTCTAAAAA
>JBDNGW010000472.1:0-5544 GCA_041689735.1 Leeuwenhoekiella sp.
AACGAGAGAAACAGCAGACTTTTAATGGTTGTGATATTGCCAAGTCTCGTAGAATAACCTTCCCTAACATTTGCGGAATACAGATGTATTTTTGTCAATGGCTGGAAGACGAATTTAGTAAAATATTGCTCTTCTTTATCTACATATTTGTCGATCAAAGAAGTCGTGCGCTTTTCTATATCCGCAACGTTAGCATCCGGCTTAAGCTGCACATAGGTTTCATAACTCGCATTGCTCCAGTAAAAGTTGGTTCCCATCCAGGAGTCCATGATATTATAAACCATTGCGCAGTCCATCACGCTGTTTTTGGGCAAATCAGCATAGATGCCAGAAACCTGTAAGGTGTCCCTATTATTTACGGTAATGAGCTGACCCATTGCTTTCGCATCGTTAAAGAGTCGCTTTTTAGCCGATTGTGACAGCACAATGGACTTTGGTTTTGAGAAGGCGGTCTGGCCATTGCCTTCTAAAAACTTAAAATCAAATATTTCAAAAAGAGTCGAGTCGGCAAGATAAAGTCCTTTTTCGGTAAGGTTTTTGTCGCCAATCTTTAAGGAAGCGGTCGCACCAAAATCATCTTTTATAAGTCGGGCCATACGCTTTACCTGCGGAATATCCTGAACGATCGCTGGCCCCACGGCATTGGGCATCGTCGCCCAGGTTTCATAACCGTAATCTTCAGAAGTTTCCATATTCACCCGATAGATATTTTCTGAATTTGAATACATCTTATCAAAGCTCAACTCGCGGTTCACAAACGAAAAAAGGATGATACAAACACATCCGCCAATGGCAAGACCTGCGATGTTAAGCGTTGTAAAGAGTTTATTGGCGAGCATATTTCGCCAAGCGATTTTTAAGTAGTTGCGTATCATATTATTATTATTATTTATCCCGCTAGCCCACGAAGGGGGAACTCTTACTCGGGCGGTTTATAAACTTTTGACTTAGTTTCAAATTTGATTTGAAACTATTTTTTTTTGTGTCCCCATTATTTTCAAGGGGGACAGTTTCGCCTTAGGCGAAACAGGGGGTTATTCCGTCCTTAAACTTTTGACAGGATTCGCCACCGCCGCTTTAATGGCCTGAAAACTCACCGTAATCAAGGCTATAAATAAAACCGAAACGCCTGCAATAATCAAAAACCACAAACTCATATCAATTCTGTAGGCAAAATCCTGAAGCCATTTTCGCATGACGAACCACGTTACCGGAAAGGCGATCAGAGCAGCGATCCCTATCAGCTTTAGGAAATCTTTGGATAATAAGGCCACAATATTGCCAATATTGGCACCCAAAACCTTGCGCACACCAATTTCTTTGATGCGCTGTCTGGCTTCAAAAGTGACTAGACCCAGCAGCCCCAAACAGGCGATAATTATGGTTAGTATCGAAAGTATAAAGAACAAAGTCTTCCTGATTTTATCTTCCTTATAAAGCAATTCCCACTGCTCGTTCAGAAAATGATATTCAAATAAATGGTTGGGATCTCTGCTTTGTAGGATGCCGTTCATTTTCCCCAAAGTACCTTCCACTTGATTGGAAGTGAGCTTTACGGTGAAATAATCAATGGCTTGAATAGGGTTGTTCGTAAAACCCAAAACCATCGGTGCCAGTGGCTCCCGCAAGGATTGAAAATTGAAGTCCTTTACAATGCCGCCCACCCTTGCGATAAAAGGTTCTTCAAGCGGAATCTCGACAAGTTGTCCTAAAGCCTCGGTTAATCCCAGTTGCTTAGCCGCTGTTTGATTGAGCAGTACCATTGAAGAATCTGCAATGCTTCCTTGCTTAAAATTTCTGCCATTTTTAAGTTCGATTTTATAGGTTTCCAAAAACTGATCGTCCACGCCCAGAAAATACATTTCCTCGCCATTGGGGTTTTTGATATTTTCATTTCTGACGGGGATTTTAGGTAGGTTTTTCCACTCTCCGGGCACCCGTGAGCTTACCGAAACACTTCTTACCTGCGCCAATTTTGAAAATTCGGATTTAATGGTTTTAGCATCATTGCGGATCTTACCGCTGTTAATGTCCACAACAACCAGCCGTTCCTTGTCAAAACCCATGTTTTTGCTACTCACATAGTTCATCTGTTGATAGACCACCAGTGTCGCTGCGACCATTATTATGGAAAGTGAAAATTGAAAGACCACAAGTGCGCGGCGCATGGAAAGGTTTCCATTGCCCACATTGATTTTACTTTGCAGTAGCGAAAGCGGTTTTGCAGCCGATTGCAGAAAAGCTGGATAAAGACCTGAAAGCAGGCCAACAAGCAAAAAAGTAAAAAGGATTCCCAATGGAATACGATAATCCGTTTCCAAGCCAAAACTTAAATCCTTACCTGTAAAGTCATTAAAATAAGGTAAAAGTAAGACTGCCAAAAGCAGGGCGAGTACCAGGGAGATAAAACTCAGTAGATACGACTCGGCAAGAAACTGTGCGATCAGTGATTTTTTGGTAGCGCCAACCACTTTGCGCATCCCAATTTCCTTGGCGCGGTTGGCATATCGAGCGGTGGTTAGGTTAATGTAATTAACGCAAGCGATCAATAGCACAAACAAAGCAATGATTGAAAAGACATAGATATAGTAAATATTTCCTTTTTTATCCAATCCACCTTCAATATCGGCACTATTGAAATGCATTTCTTTTAAAGGCTGAAGGAAATAACTTTTATGAGAAATATTTTCTGCTGAAGTGTTCGCATTTACCAGTTGATTAATCTCCGTGGAAATTTTCTTGGGATCTGCATTTTTATCGAGTAATAAATAGGTGTTGAAACTATCGGAGGCCCAATCGTTTGCGATGTGCCTTTCCCAATTGGGATCTGTTATACTCGATTCTGAAAGGAGCAGGTTATAGGTAATACTTGAGTTGTTTGGAAAATCCTTGAGGACGCCAGTAATGGTAAAAAGCTGTTCGTCTTGGATTTTCAAAAATTTACCCAATACTTCGGTAGAATTGAAAATCTTTAGCGCCGTTTCTTCCGTAATGAGCACCGAAAAGGGATCGTTGAGTGCCGTTTCCCGGTTTCCCTGTGACAATTCAAAATTGAAAGTGGACAAAAAACCGGGACTTGCCAAGCTATAATCCTCATAAAACACATTGCTATTCGATGCATCGCTAACATTGACCCGACCAAATGTAACGACTCGTGCGGCATCGATTATTCCGGGAACGTCCGTTTTGGCCTTTTCGGAAATCTGATAGCCCGCCCCCGCGATTTTGACATCAGTTCCTTCCGAAGAAGTTGTGTTTTCAACAACCCTATACATGGAATCGGCACTTTCATGAAAACCGTCATAAGTATATTCATCAAAAACATAAAGCGCGATAAGGATAAAACTTGCCAACCCAATCATCAACCCAAAAATATTGATCAAGGAAAAAAAGAGGTTCTTCTTTAAGTTGCGGAATGCTATTTTAAAGTAGTTGCGTATCATGAAAATATTTTTTAAATATTATTTATTCTTACTGACTAATGACACTGCCCACTGCGACTGAAAACTGAAAACTGCCACTGAAAACTGAGACTGTCCCACCCGAGTAAAAGTTCCCCCTTCGGGGGTTAGGGGGATTTTATTCCGTCCTTAAACTCTTCACAGGATTCGCCACCGCAGCCTTAACCGCCTGAAAACTTACCGTAATAAGCGTAATAAGCAACGCAACCCCACCAGCAACCAGAAAAACCCACCATTCAATCGTGATCCTATATGGGAAATCCTGCAGCCAGTTGCGCATCACAAAATAGGCGAGTGGTGCTGCGATGATAAATGCGATGCCCACCAATACCATAAAATCTTTGGTCAATAGTTGGATCACATTTTGAACGCTCGCTCCCAGCACTTTACGGATACCGATTTCCTTTTTCTTTTGTTCTGCAACAAAAGAAACGAGGCCAAAAAGTCCGAGACAGCTTATCAAAATTGCCAATGAGGTAAATACTACTGAGATTTTGCCCAAGCGCTTTTCTTCGGCATATAATTTTTCAACTTCCTTATCCACAAAATGGAACACAAAGGGGGTATTTGGGTTTATCGTTTTCCAAGCGCTTTCCAAAGTATTGAGAAGCGCTTCATAATCTTGGGTTTCCGCTTTTAGAACAATCCAGCTCGGGGCGGTTTCGTTATAGAGCAACATGGGTTCGATTTTATCCTTCAAGGAGCCAAAATTATAATGGATAGTTACCCCTACGATCTCATATTTGTTGACTTCGCCACCATAAGAATCCACAAGATTAGAACCTACCGCCTTGTTTAACGGGATTTTAAAGGCATCTATGGTTGCTTTATTTACTACAATTTGATTCTCATCGGTATTCCGCAATGTTCGGCCTACGAGAAGTGAAGTTCCCACGGTTTCAAGATAATTGGGGCTTATGCCATTATAATGAACCAAAGTGCGGTCTGCTAGATTTCCTCCCGGAAGGATCAAGCCCATATCGCCCATGATAAATTGAGAAGGATAAAAGTTGGTTCCGGCAACTTCCCTGATTCCTTTGATTGTTTCAAAGTCTGCCTGTATGGCGCTGAAATTTTCTGAAACGGTCTGCGTTCCCAAACGAACCGCAATCAGGTTTTCTTTATTGAAACCCATATCCATTTTTTGGGAATAATTTACCTGTTGGGCGATGATGATCACTGTGGAAATCAAACCAATGGAGACCACAAACTGAAACACCACCAAAGTCTTGCGCAAATACCCATTGCCCAGATTGAGGTTTACCGAACTTTTTAAAACCTTTACCGGTTTGATAGACGAAAGTATAAGTGCAGGATAAAGCCCTGCAACAAGTCCGGTCAATATGCCCAAGATCAAAAGCGCGCCCAAAATTCTCCAATCGAACAAATTGGCATAGCTTAGATCGCCTTGGGTCAATGTATTTACAAATGGCAACGCTAGTGCCGTAAGCGGAATGCTCAACACCGAAGCACAAAGCGACAGCAACACAGATTCCCCTAAAAATTGACGTATGAGATTCCCTTTATCTGCACCAATGGCTTTTCGCACCCCGATTTCCTTGGCCCTTTTATTGGCGCGGGCGGTACTCAGGTTTATAAAATTGATACAGGCCACCAGTTGGATGAAGAGTGCCAGAATAAGCAACATATAGAGGTAATTAATATCAGAAACGGTACCGATCTGGTTTGCGATACCTTTGGAATAGAGGTGGATATCGGTAGCCTTTTGCAGGGAAAGCGATTTACTAAAACCCACTTCGGCAAAATCCTTGGCACCATGTCTTTGTAAAAATTCGGAAAATTTTGCTTCTAAACGACCAGCATTCGCACCTACTTTCAATTTTACATAGCTCATCGTAAAATTTTCCGTGGCAAAATTTTGGATTTCCATCACGCGGCGACCGAATCCGCCGGAATCCATGGTCAGAACATAATTTGGGTTTAAGGATCTGTTTAGAAATAACCTGCCCATTTCTATGGGTTCTTTTGCCCAGCAACTGCGCCTGCCTTTGCCGGTAGGCAGGTTGAAAATACTCGCCATAGCTACGGCTATGTCTGCGTTTTTCGCCTTGTTGATGAACAA
>JBDNGW010000473.1:0-4891 GCA_041689735.1 Leeuwenhoekiella sp.
ATTGGTAACCGTGGGATAAATGGCAATTCATGGATAATAAAAGGAAATTGGAGTAATTTAAAATTACCCCATTTATCACTCAACTAACTAACTCACAACTTATTAAAATTTATTTTTAAGGACTTATTTTAGGAAATATGTGTCGAATTGATTATTCACCCTTACCCGATTTAATCCTTTTTCATTTATTCTATTATAGCACAGCCAACAACTACTGTAATGGATCAAAAGTTCCATCGTCCCATCCTATTGTTTGCTCTAAATTGGGATCCTTTTGAATATAGGATTCCGGTATACCAAAGAAATAATATTTATCCAGAATATTAAAGACTTCACCAGCAGCGGTTTCTACATCAAAAACCTCCCATGAGAATTTGTTCCAATAATTATCAATGTTGTCATACCCTTTTGGAGCTGTCTCACCGGCATTGAGCGTGAACAACAATCCCTTATGAACCCTTTGATCGTTTAATATATCGAATCTTCTCCATCTTCTAATATCATCAAATCGTTTATCTTCAAAAGCAAATTCAACAAAACGCTCGTTAATATAGGCTTCTCTAATATCAGACTGATCTGAAGCCGTAATTCCATAATTTCCAGAACCGGCTTCAATTCCGGCACGATTTCTTACATCGTACAAAACCTGCAGTGCCTCTGCAGTTTTACCAATTTCGTTGGCTGCCTCACCATAGTTCATTAGCACTTCAGTAAATCGTATTTCAATCCAATCTACATTTGCTTGGTTCAAGGAGGATACATCTATATTTTTATCAACGGCTTTTAGTCTATAAAATCCAGTCCAATTCATATTATATTGCCCATAGAGGGTTAGCTCAGAATGGATACCCGTGCTTGTGTTATACAGCCAAAGATAAGACTCTTGATCTACCAAATCTTTGATATTATAATGAGTTGTTCCATTAAAGGCGATGTTGGCATAAAAACGGTCATCCCTGTTTTTATAAAACTCACCATAGCCTCCGGAAGGATCAAAAGCAGAACCGTCTTTCATAGGGAATGCATTAACAAGCTTTAAAGCTGGACGATCAAAGCCAGACAGAGCACTACTTGCCCATATAGGTCTTAAAAGATTTTGGTTATATGTATGACCTGGATTAAAATACTGATTTACCATAATTACTTCTTCATGCTGTTTCTGGTACCAAATGTCAGCATAATTTCCTTGAAACAACCCTTTTCCTTTGGACTCCAAAAAGTCTTTTGCTGCCTTGTTGGCATTATAGGCTGTTGTCCATTTAGTGACATCTCCAGAAGGATTGAATTGCGGACTTGCCGCAAACAGCAGGACTCTCCCTTTGAATGCCATGGCTATACCTTTATCTATTCTACCATAATCCCTCCCAGTCCATTCTTCCGGTAAAAGGTTTATGGCTTCGTCCAAATCTTGAGTTATTTGTGCAAACATTGCGGCAGCATTACTTCTAGGAACGGACAGCCCTTCCTCTTCTATTCCTTGAGGACTTAAAACCAAAGGAACCCCGCCATAAAGTTTCGTCATTTCAAAATAAGCCCAGGCCCTAAAGAACAGGCCTTGTCCCTTCAGATTCTCTTTAAACTCAGCATCAAGCTCACTACTTTCCAATTCCTCTAACAGAATGTTTATTTTTCTAATACTCTCGTACGGCCAATAGTTCACAGAATTTACGTCCGCAGTTCCTTTTAGAATAGTCTGCATAGTTATGCCGTTACTATTAGGAGCTTCGTCCGATGAGCCCCCACTAAAAGGCATGCCCGGCATAAAAAGACTATAAATATTGTTCACATATGCTTCAGCAAGTCCCTCGTCCACCCATACATCCTCGGGATTCACTGCGTTCAAATTTGCTTTGTCGAATACATCCTTCTCACATGAAGTGAGTGCTAGTACACTCAATATGGAAAGCTTTAAAATATAATTTCTAAATTTCATCTGATTTTGTTTTAAGATTAAAAAGTAATATTTACCCCTAAACTATAGTTCTTCATGTTCGGGTATGCCGCTGCGGAACCCAATTCAACATCATATGCTTTGAATTCCGACCAGGTGAACAAATTAGTGCCTTGCGCAAAGAGTTTGGCACTATCCAAACCTATTTTACCTATTATATCTTTAGGCAGACTATATCCAACGTTTAAATATCCCAGTCTTATGTAATCTGCATCCTTTAACCAAAATGTTGAAGTCCACTGATTTGCACCCATGTTAAAATCTGGACTAGGCATGGTAGAATTAACATTCTCGGGTGACCAATAGTCCTGCCAAATACCATAGACCCTTGTCCAGGGATATGGAGGCTGTACGCTTAGAATTTTTTTATAGCCACCTGCTCCCTGAAATAATGCATCTACACTAAATCCTTTATATTCTCCACCCAATCTAATGCCATAAGTGGAAGTAGGAGCTGCATTATCGGCAATAACCGATTGATCCCAGCTGTCAATTTTACCATCTGGCACCCCGTCAACACCACTTAAATCTTTATAATTAAGTTGCCCTAGTTGCGGGGCTTGGCCACCAATAGTGTAATCTGCAGGTAAAGCATCAATATCTGCTTGGGTTCTAAGAATATCATCATATTCATATCCAACAATATAATTCCAGGAACGGCCAATTTTATTTTGATAATCCCTAATGTTCTCACCTTGGGATATTTTTACCACTTCATTGGTTGCATATCCATAATTAGCACCTAGATAATAATTGAAATCACCTATATTATTATTATAATTTACTTCAAATTCGAAACCGCTTGAGTTCATTTCACCATAATTAACATTGGGCAATAAGCCTCCAACAGTAGAAGGAAGCTCGCTAATCTGAGTTCCTAAAATATCTTTGGTTTTCTTCCCCCACACATCCACTGTAAAATCCAAATGATCGCTTATAATTAAATCCAGACCTATATTGGTAGACTTTGAGGTTTCCCATGTCATTAATTGATTAGTTATTCCACCATATCTAATCCCTTTAACTTCGGTAGGGGTCTGTCCGAAATAGAATCCGTTACCCGCAACATACTGCTCCTGCCATCTCCATGGATCAACCCTATCATTTCCTACGGTGCCAAAAGACCCTCTTAGCTTAAGTCTGTTTATAATATCTATATTGAAAAATTCTTCTTCAGAGATAACCCAACCCGCAGAAATAGACGGGAAAAATCCCCAACGTTCGCTCGGTTTGAAAATTAGGGAACCATCATATCTGAAGGATGCAGACAACAGGTACTTTTCTCCAAAATCATATTTTAATCTTCCGACATAGGATAATCTTCCCGTTTCATTTTCACCACCTCCGGCTCCTGAATCCTCAGGTGAACTACTGGTCTGATTCCATTGATCCCGTACCAGAACCGGAAAATCATAGCGTCCGGCATTGAAATTATTGTTGAATCCTTCACTTTGCTCATAAACAAAAAGTGCATCTAAATGGTGATTTCCAAAGGTTCTATCATAGTTTATTTGAGTGTTGAATTGATACGATCGATCAAAACTAGCCGATTCGTATATACCTTCTCTTGATGGACTGGCACTTAAAGTAGTTGTCCCATCTAGCTGCACATTTGAAAAATTATGCAAAGTTCGTCCAGTAATATTATACAGGGTATGCTTTTTATTAAAAATCTTCAAATTATCTACCGAATTATCAAAGGCATAAGTTGCCTTTACTGACAACCCCTCAACCCTGGGAATCTTATAGGTTAAACTTAAAATGGCACTTTGACTCTGGGTTCTATTTTGCCAATAACCTGAATCATTGATTAATCCGTTTATATTTCCTAACCACCCTAAATTAGGGGCCTTACCATCAATAGTAATAGGCTCATAAAACTGCCAAGTTTGTAATCTTGACCATAGACCTTCAAGTGCATCACTTCCATAATCATACAAAAAGTTATATTTCTCTCTTTTGCTGTTCACCAGCGCTAGATTTACATTGGCGGTTAAATTATCATTCAACTTCACTTCTACATTAGCTCGTAAGTTTTGCTTATCAAATTTCAATGGATCTAAGAAACCAGTTTGTTCGAATATAGAACCCCCTAAATAATATTTAACATTTTCATTACCACCAGAAATGCTAATGGCGTGCCTATTACTGGCTGGATCCCTATATACCTCTTCCATGTAATCATAACCATTTCCATTATTTACGGTTTGAAGCCAAGCAATATCCTCTTGACTCCAAGCAAACCATTCTGTCGTACTAAGGGTGTTTGCCATATTGGCAATATCAACACCGGACATCATTTTTGGTAATTTGGTTGGTTTTTCAAAATTATAGGAACTATTATAAGTAATAGTAGGTCTTCCTAACTTTCCCGTTTTAGTACTGACTAATACTACCCCATTGGAGGCTCTAGAACCATAGATTGCCGCAGAGGCGGCATCCTTTAAAATACTGATTTCTTCAACTTCGTTTACATCCAAAGCATCAAAATCCGATTTTTCCTTTACAATTCCGTCAATCACATAAATTGGTGCATCCGAATTAAAAGAACCCCTAGCTCTAATCGTCAAATTAGAGGCTACTCCCGGAGTCCCCGTTGAGCTAGAAATACGTACGCCAGACAATCTTCCAGCAAGTAGGGAAGTTAAATTGGATGACGAAATTTCTGATATTTCCTCAGTTTTTATGTTGGTTATAGCACCTGTTAATGTCGCTTTTTTCTGCGTTCCATACCCCACAACAACCACTTCATCCAAAGCAGCTGCATCGGTTTCTAAAACAATATCGATTTCGTTACGGCCATTTACATTTATTTCCTGAGTGGTATATCCTATATAACTCACTTTTAAAATTGCATCTTCGGGTACTTCAATAGAGTAATTTCCATCAAAATCGGTCATGGTGCCATTGGTAGTACCTTTTTCCAGGATATTAGCTCCA
>JBDNGW010000474.1:0-7507 GCA_041689735.1 Leeuwenhoekiella sp.
CAACTGCTTAGTACCAGTCAGATAGTTGAAGGGCCATCAAGTGAAAAGATCAAAATCGAAGCCCCCGAAAATAAGCTAGGTGAAATGAATAGGCACACCTTAATTACCTCTATTGCCATTCCTTATTCCGCATCAAAGATGATCGACATGAACAAAAAGACCATTTCGCTCGATAAATTCACCGTTCAAGATAAGGGTATTGAATGGGATGCACCGGAAGGTAAATGGGAAGTACTGTCTTTTTTCATGTCCAATACAGGGCAAAACCTAGTAGTTCGAACTCCAAAGGATTGGTAATTGATCATTTGAGCCATAGGGCAACTCAAAGTCACTTCGATAGTATAATGACCAGGCTTGACCCGATAAGTTCGACCGAAAATCATTTGAAGTTTTTAATGCTCGATAGCTATGAAGTATGGGAAATGAAAGACTGGTCCCCGTTTTTTGTAAGGGAATTTATGGATCGATATAAATACGATCCTTTACCATTTTTACCTCTTCTTAAAGGGTATGGCAGTAAAGATAGTATTGTCGATGAACGGTTCAGGGGCGACTATGCCCGCTTGGTGAGCGATATGATGATCGAAAACCACTTTGCTCAATCGGTCGATATCGCCAATTCAAAGGGAATTGAAATGCTAACCGAGGCAGGCCATGGAGGTCATCCCAGGGTCGATCCCCTGAAGGCCCTTGGGAATTCGGATATCCCCATGGGAGAATTCTGGAACAGGCAACGCCATTGGGTGACCAAAGAAGCTGCAAGTGCCGCCCATATCTATGGGAAAAAAGTAGTGGCCGCCGAATCCCTAACGGGCTGGAACAACTGGCAACATGGCCCGACGGACTTCAAGCAGTTGATCGATATTGCATTTAGCGCAGGCTTGAACCAAGTGGTCTTTCACACCTTTGCCCACAATCCGGAGGTCGCGGGCAGGCCCGGGTTTGTATACCATGCCGGGGAGCACATCAACGTAAACACCACCTGGTGGGAAATGGTCAGGCCCTTTATGGATTATATAGGAAGAAGTTCCTATATGCTCAGGCAAGGAAATTTCGTCGGTGACGCCTGCCTTTATTATGGAGACCAGGCACCCAACCTGGTCCCTACAAGGCGCATTGATCCCAATATTACCCCCATTTTCAATGATGCCCAATGCCTTCATTGCGGGAAACCCAAGCCCGTAGATCCCGGGGAGATAACAGGCTATGATTACGATTATATGAATGCCGATATCATAACGACTGCCATGAAGGTCGAGGACGGCAGGCTCGTTCTGCCTTCCGGTCAATCATACCGGGTAATGCTATTGCCGGACAGGGTCGATATTTCTTTGGAGGTACTGGAGCGTTTGGAAAAATTGGTATACAATGGTGCGGTTATTATTGGTACGAGACCCGAAAGGACAACTTCTCTGGAAAACTATCCCGAATGCGACAAGGAAGTTGAAGCCATTGCCAATAAGTTATGGGGCAAGGCCGATGGCAAAACCATTTTTTCAAATAGCCACGGCAAAGGAGCCGTTTACTGGGGAAAATCCGTAAAACAGGTACTTGAAGAACTTAACATACCACCGGATTTCGACGTGCAGGGCATTGATAATTCCGACGGGCATATCGACTATATTCATCGTCGGACTGAGATGGAAGATATATATTTTGTGTCCAACAGCGGCGAAGAAGAAGAAACGGTGACATGTACATTTAGGGTCGACAAAGACAAGGTTCCTGAACTGTGGGATGCGGAAACAGGATTGATTCAAAGGGTTCTGGAATATTCAAAGGCGGAAAACGGGATAAGCATTGAATTGGTCCTTGACCCATTGGCCTCAAGATTTGTGGTGTTCCGCAATAAATCTACGGGTAAGAACGACGCAGGTCTAACTTCGGATTTGCAATTTGGTTTCCACAATGATAGTAATCCGTCCACCTCGATAGACCTAACGAAGAACTGGAAGGTGAGTTTTGATACTGAATTGGGAGGCCCGGAATCCTATGACATGGATGAGCTTGCCAGTTGGTCGGAGGTCGATGTGGAAGGAGTAAAATATTACTCGGGAACGGCCACCTATACCAGGGATTTCACAATTGAAAAAAGCTTGCTCTCAAAAGATACCGAAGTTACTGTCGCTTTCGAAAATATCCAGGAAATCGCAAGGGTCCACATTAATGGCAACGACTGTGGAATTATCTGGACCCCTCCCTATAAGGCGAATATTACCAAGTACATCAAACCTGGGACAAACAAAATCACCGTTGAGGTTACAAATACCTGGAACAACCGTATCGTAGGCGATCTAAGGAACCCCGATGAAAAGGCTTACACTAGAACGAACGCTAAAAATAAGTTTAATAAAAACAGTCCCTTGTTGGAATCGGGCCTGATTGGTCATGCAGAAATATTTTTCACGAACAAACTTTAATAGGTTATTTCACTAGTGTCCACTAAAAATATTTATAAGTTCTTTGTCATTATTGATAATCTACAAGTTACGTGCTTTTTTAGTGCGTGTCGATTTGAATTGGTTTAAGTTGGCCGGTCTAGAACTGTACGAATACGAACCAGGGCAAATATGTATTCGCACAATCAACGGACTATCTTCCAAAAAGGGTGTTCGACAGCATCGTGAAGAAGTACAGCGGCAACAGGTACGTCAGGTGTTTTACCTGCTGGAACCAGCTTCTTTATATGGTCTTCGGACAGTTCTCCAACCGTGACAGCCTCGGCGACCTGGTGGGCGGGATTTCGAAAGGCCAAGGGCGGGATAAAGCTCCATACCCTTCTGGATGTGGAGACCCGTATCCCGGTCTTCGTGCATATTACCCCGGCCAACGTCCACGATGTCAACGCCATGGACCTACTGATCTATGAAACGGGCGCATGGCACGTTTTCGACCGCGCCAATCTCGATTATGCAAGGCTCTATAGAATCGGGCTATGCTCCGCATACTTCGTCATCAGGGCAAAGTCCAACATCAAGCTCGAACGGATGTATTCGGCCAAAGTCGACAGAGCGACCGGTGTGATCTGCGACCAAATAGGGGAACTGACCGGGAAGAAGACCGACATGGCCTATCCGGGCAAGCTGCACAGGGTCAAATATTGCGATGAGGCGACTGGCCGCACCTTCGTGTTCCTCACCAACAATATGGAAGCGACCGCCCTGGAAATCGCCATGCTCTACAAACAGAGATGGCAGGTCGAACTGTTCTTCAAATGAATCAAACAGCACCTGAAGATCAAGTCGTTCTGGGGAACGTCGGAAAATGCGGTTAGAATACAGATCTATTCGGCCATCACAACATACTGCATGGTAGGAATAATGGCGGAAAAAATGAAATTGCAGCGATCGACCTACGAAATCCTACAGGTACTCGGCATATCGCTACTGGACAAAACACTTGTAAACCAGATATTTAACGATGTAGATTATCAATAATGACAAAGAACGTGATTGTAAACAATTGAAAATCAGTCTATTTTAAATGGACACTAATGAGGTTATTTATGAAAACAACCCAAGTACTAACGGTTTCGGCATTCATGCTTAACATAATGGTTAATGCTCAAATAGCTGAATTAAAACCGGAAATTTTGAATTTCGAGTCATTTACCTGGCAATCAGAAACCCCGGAAGATTGTCCTTTTGAACAATCAAAAAAGTTAATCGGAATAAAGTTCCTTGGCGTAAAAAGTGGATATCGTTATGGTGATACATGGTATCCTACCTGGGCTTCAAATGATACTTTATACTCCCCCTGGACAGACGGCAAGACCAAAAGGCTGGATGGGTACAAAGACTGGTCACAATCATGGGTCGATCCGGTACATATTACAACAGGTCAGGGAGTTATTGCTGGAGATGATCCTCTTACTATGAAAGCTTATAGCATTGGGCTACATAAAAAATCACCTGCTTTTCCTTACCACGGAAGATATCCCAGCGGATCGTTAATCCACAATGGGGTTTGGTATTATGGCACCTATTGTCTGGATCCGGCAGGTTTTACTACCTACGGAGATAAAACCATTAATTGGCCATGGATGGGGCCTTTTGTTGGCTTCAGAACTTCAAAAGATTACGGGCATACATGGGAAGAATGTCCACACACCCCGGAAAAGCCAATCTTTGGCGAATCTGGCCTTAACGGTTATCCAGTTAAAATTGGGGCTCCTCACTTTGTCGATTTTGGTAAAAACATGGAGTATTCACCAGATGGAAAAGCTTACATGGTTGCGCATGGTGCTGATATCAACGACACCAAAGGTCGGTTCTGGAACGACAGTTGGATTACCGGTGATCAGATTTATCTTTTAAGGGTAACTCCTACCGTAGAAAACATCAATGATGCATCAAAATATGAGTTTTATGGTGGAAAAGATGGCAATGGTGACCCAATATGGACCTATGATTTTAAAAAAATTATGCCCTTACTGGAGTGGAATAACAATATGGGCTGTGTTAACATTACCTATAATGCTCCACTTAAAAAGTATTTGATGTTCGTGACCGATGGAGGAGATACGGCTTCGAAAATGAGTACCTACATGCTGGAATCTGATAATATAACAGGTAAATGGAGATTGGTAACCTATATGAAGGATTTTGGTGAACAGGCGTATTTTGTAAATCTTCCATCGAAATTCATAAGCAAAGATGGAAAAACAGCCTGGTTGCTTTATTCAGGGAATTTTTGGGATAACATGAACGGGGAAAAGATTGGGGTAAACCCTCCAGGAGGCCATTATGGAATGGTATTCCAGAAAATTCAGCTGTTGGCCAAAGAATAAAAGTAATTATTTATTTAAATTAACATCAATTATGGGAACCTATAAAAGAAATAACCTTATTTATATACCTCATGTTTTTATATTTCTATTTATGGTATCGTGCTCAGAATCAGTGTCTGATAATAAGGAAAGGGACAAGGTTAATAATGCCATTTTAGAAGAGGTCTCCTATCTGGATGTAGAATTAACGGATAACTTCTGGAAACCAAAAATTGAGCAAAATCTAAAGGTAGGAATATGGCATGCACTTGGTCAACTTGAAAGGGATATTATAAATTTTGATATCGCAGCTGGAATAGCCAAGGGAGAACCTACGAATAGTCAGGCCGGTGATTCGGACGTGTATAAAACTATCCAGGGTGCTGCTTATTCTTTACATCATTCCCCAGACGAAACCTTAGAATCAACGATTGATTCAATAATTGACAGAATCGTCGCAGCTCAGCATCCTGATGGATATTTATTTACTTACTGGACAATTAAAGATCCTTCCAAGCGATGGACGGATTTGGACAGAAATCATGAACTTTATTGTGCAGGCCATATGTTTGAAGCAGCAGTAGCTTATTATGAAGTAACCGGTAAAAGAAAATTTCTGGATGCTGCTATGCGTTTTGCTGATCACATTGATTCAATATTCGGCCCCCAGAAGCGACTGGAAGTACCGGGACATGAAGAAATTGAGCTTGCTCTTTATAAATTATACAAAGTAACCGGTGAAAAAAAATACCTCGACTTATCTACCTTTTTTGTTGATGAACGTGGGGATTACAAGAGGATGTTAGTAGAAAAAATTACTCTACTTGATCATGATCCCAATGCGAACACACCACATCGTTGGCGTCCTCCTTCTTACAAGCAGGACCACCTCCTGTGACTCAGCAGTTATATGCTGTAGGACACGCAGTTCGTGCCACTTATCTATACACAGCTATGGCAGATCTTTCCATGGATACTAAAAATACTAAATACCTTCCTGTCCTGGATTCCATCTGGAATGATATTGTTGGTAAAAAATTGTATATTACCGGCGGTATCAGGCAGTTTCATGATGAGGGATTTGGTTCAGCCTATCTGCTCCCCAACGACGGGGCATATTCTGAAACTTGCTCCAGTATTGGGTTTACTTTGTGGAACAGAAGGATGAATTTGTTGACTGGAGATGCAAAATATGCTGACTTGCTGGAACTTACCATGTATAATGCAGCATTAGCTGGCGTTTCGTTGAGTGGTGATAGGTTTTTTTATACCAACTCGCTGGAATCAACTGGGGATCGCATGCGTTTTGAATGGACTAATCCACCCTGCTGTCCAACCAATATGGTTCGTTTTTTACCTGAAATAGGATCGACAATCTATAGTACCGCAAGCCAAGCAATTTATATCAACCAATTCATTGCCAGTAATACGACCATTAATTTAAACCAATCAAAAGTAGCTTTAAATATGGAGGCAAACTATCCTTGGGAAGGAGAAATTAAAATTAAGGTTGAACCAGAAGCTGCTTCGGAATTCAGATTAAAAATTCGTATACCAGGTTGGGCAAAGGGCAATTTACTCCGTAGGGATTTATATGGTTATTTAAATAATGATAAAAGAGGGGAAGGTTTTGTAATCAAGGTTAATGGAGAGATATTCGAGAAACCAGAGATGGTCAATGGTTATGTTGTAATAGACAGAAGCTGGGAAAAAGGAGATTATGTTGAACTTAGCCTTCCAATGGATGTGAAGTATGTGACTGGTAATCCTAAGATTGAAGACACTCACAGTAAAACGGTTCTTATGCGGGGTCCCTTGGTCTATTGCTTGGAAGAATTTGATAATAATGCATTTTTCGATGTAAATCGAAAGCCAAATGTAATACCCGATACATTCAAACCTGAGTTCGATGAAAAGCTATTGAACGGAGTTGTCAAACTTAAGGGACAAGGATCACAGTTTGGAACAGACGCTAAGTTTGACATTACTGCAGTTCCTTATTATGCATGGAACAATAGGGGAAAAGGACAAATGAAAGTGTGGTTGCCTTTCTTGAAACATTGAAGGCTATAAACACAATGGAAAAGTATATCAATTTGAGTTTGTTAATGACTTTTTTTATCAGCTGGAAACAAAATCCAAATTCCGAAGAATAAATTACTAAGAAATCAAATGTCATTCTGGTATTTATTGATGATGCAGGCTATGGTGATGTGGGTGGGGTGTTATGAGGCCACTGGTTTTGAAACACCCATCATTGACCAATTGGCCAGTGAAGGAATGAAATTTACTAACTTCTATGCGGCCCAGCCTTTTTGCAGCGCGTCCCGTGCAGGATAATTTACAGGTTGTTATCCGAACAGATTGGGGTTTAACAAAGGACAGAAAGACTTGACACCGTCAGACTTTATCGTTGATAAAATGACCATAAATCAAATTTTACGGAAAAAGTGAAAAACCGATATACCAATTTTGCAAAAAAACTAAAACGTAAAGCACTGATAAGAACAATAAGATTGAATTTGATTCCTTGACATAGTAAGCAGTAGTATTCGAAGAATTATTCCCCTGTAGATAGATTTAAAAAAAGTATCTCCCTTATCAAGGATAATATACGAAAAATATAAGATGTAAAAGGAAGTAAATAATCCTCGGGGCAAGCCCACGAGGCATTTAGAGGAATTTTTTTTTGATTGATGAAAACCATCCGTTTTCAAACTTTCCTCAAAAACGCGAGGC